>JAJISK010000046.1 GCA_022848785.1 Thermoplasmatota archaeon | reverse complement strand
CGTCCGTCTTGGTGAGAATCAGGGGGGCCACTAGGACGAAGGCGAAACTAGCCACGAAATTCACGCCGAAGAAGATGAGCTGGATGTTCAGAAGACTCCGACGCTGGAAGATGTAGCGGAAGCCATAGGCCAATTCGGTCCAAAAGCTGCCTTTGCCGGCGGCCCCCTCCTCCGTCTCGGCCGGCTTTGGGATGTGGACGAAGGCCACGGTCCCCACCGCGGCCAGCACCGTGATGATGTCGATGGTGAAGACGGTGACGAGTCCTTGGACATCACCCAAGAGTCCCAGGAAGATGGGCGCAAGAATCGGGGCCATGATCCCCGACAGAGCGCCGGCCATCGAAATCAAGCCGCTGGCCCGCGCGTAGTGTTGTTTCGGGATCATGAGGGTTACGGCGGCGGAGTATGCGGGGAAGTGGAAGGCGGAGAAGATCCCGGCGATGGCGGCGGTGGGATAGAGATGCCAGATCTCCAGCCGCCCGGCGAGTAGCAGCACGAGCAGGATTGCGGTACTGAGACCCGCCCCAACGTCCGCGAGGACCATCACCAGTTTACGGTTCCACCGGTCGACCCAGGTCCCGGCGAAGGGGCTAAAGAGGACCGTGGGCGCGAAGGCCGAGAGGGCGACGAGCGCCAAAACCGTCGCAGACTGGGTGACCTGGAAGGCGAAGAAGATGATGACGAAAGTGGTCATGCCGGTGCCGAGGATGGAGGCAATCTGGCCGGCCCAGACGATCAGGAAGGCCCGGAAACCCGCGGGACGTCGTTTCGATCCACCGCCGAGAGACACCGCAGCCGCCACCTGCCACCCTCCTACACTGACCGCTGCCGGGCCTTGCCCCAGGAGGACATGGTTCTACGAACGAGACTGGACTGTCAATCGGCGGAGGATTCCTCTTCCGAAGGTTCCTCGGTCGGGAGCGGTCGTCTCTCCCCGACCCGAGCCGTCTCATGAACCTCCACCTTGTCCGCCTCGACGACGTCGATGCGGCTCTGGGGGCCGATGCGCACATCCCGCCCTCGAACGAGCTGGGCCCGTGTTCCGGAGACCGACACGCGATCCCCTTGGATGGTCTTCGCTCGAAGCGCGCCTCCACGCTTGCTTCGTTTCACGACAATGTCCTTTCCCTTGATGACCGGAACCTGGGCGGTGTCATCCAAGAGAATCTCAATCGTATCCGCCTCGAGGCCCTCTCCGATTCGGAATCGGCCACGGGACCGGAAGGTTTCGGCCTTTACCCGGCCGTTCACGCGAAGCATGCCTCCGACGCGGACGGTCTCCGCTTCGATGGAACCCCCCACCGCCGTCGACCCGGAGACGGTGATGTCCTTGGCTCGCAGGTCGCCGCCGATCTTCGCGGAGCCGGAGGATCTGAACGTCTCGGCCTGGATGTCCTTGTTCACCTTGACCGCGCCTGAGGCCTGGAAGACTTCACACTCGCACCGCCCTTCGATCTTGCAAGCACCGGCGATGCGCACATTCTCCGCGATGAGGTCGCTCGTGACCTTCCCGGCCCCGGAGCACCGAAACTCCTCAATGGATTCATCGAGCGCGACCTTGCCCACGGAGCGGATTATCACGCGCCGCTTCCCCTTGTCGTATTCCGGCCCGACGTGCCGCAGGGCTCGCCGCACGTGCCTGTTGACGTCGTCCATGTGCTCGTGTAGCTCATCTCCCAGCGTCGCCTCGAGGGTCTTGCTCACCTCCTCCATGGCCGAGTCCATGGCCTCTCCAACGATGGCCGAGATGTCCAAGGGGCCGAATCTCTTTGGGGGCCGCTTCGGGGCCTCCTCCGGCGCGTCGGCTACGGGTTCCGGGGGTTCCGGAGGCTCTTCCGGCATGGCGTCGTAGCGCGCCTTGATCTCACGATACGTCTCCTCGCCAATCTCGCCCTCGGCCAAACGTGCCTCGAGCTTCCGAAGCAAGTCTTCGCGTCTCATCGGAGGAGCCCTCCCATGTCATGGCCCCCCAGGAGGGGATAGACCCGATTCGCCGAGGATCGCAGACGCCAGGGGGGAGGAGTGGCGACGCCGTGGCGTGGCCCTCGACCCACGGCGGTGAGCACGGACAGGAGGGCCAGAAGCCGTCCGATTCGGGAACCGGCCTTCTTGGCCGTCTTCGCCGCCCCCGCGGTCATCAGGACCCGACTCGTCTCGTTCATGGAGAATATGAGTGAGAGTACTTTATTTATACTATCTTCAGTATAATTATTGATATCCTCCACTGAGGCGAGGATAAGTTCAGCCCGCGGGTGGAAAAAAGTCTAATAGCGTCCTTCACCTCCACGCCCCGATGGACGAGCGCGCCCTCCAGATCCTCCAGGTCGTCGCATCGCCGAGTCGCTTCCGGATCTTGAACCTGCTGGAGAAGGGCGTGGACCACCCCGAGGATCTGGCCCGACGGCTGGAGCTCCGGCGCCAGAGCGTGGACAAGCAGCTCCTGGAGCTTTACGGTTGGGGATTCGTCGACCGGAGTGCCGTCTTCCCGGCCGACGGGCGGCCCCGCATCGTCTACCGGCTGAGCGACCTCGGCCTGACGT
The DNA here is from genome assembly GCA_022848785.1 of Thermoplasmatota archaeon. The sequence goes on along the minus strand of JAJISK010000046.1, from coordinate 5,036 downwards.
ACATTGAGAAGGCCGCGGCCATCAGTTGGGAGTACCGGGAGGAGATGCTGGCCGACTACAAGCGAAGCTTGCGTCTCCTGGAGGACGACCTCGCGGCGGGCGACCTCGATGAGGAAGCCTATCGGAAGCGGCGTCGATCTCTCGAGACGCGCTACGACAACTTCCTGAGGGACGAGCCCGAGGGCTAGCCGAACATCGTCTCCCGGGGCGTTTCCTCTTCCTCTGGCTCGGCGGTCTCCAACACGTCGATGGCGAGGATCATGTGGAGCGGGATGACTCGAGTCCTCCCCTCGTCTTCCCCGTGGTTCTCGTCCAGTTCCATGACCACCGCGTCGTCCGTCCCCACCGTGGCAAATCCCTTGAAGACTCCCGAGGTCCGCATCGGCGCCTCCCGCGACTCGACGGAAGTCAGTCGGTAACGGGATCCCGGGGTCATCATGAAGATGTCTTGCTCATCCTTCCCCATATAGTGAACCTCCCTCGATCAGTCCCTGAAAGTGCTCCACCGTCCTCCTGTAGTTCTCCATCGCCACGTCCACGTGGGCCTCCACGAAGTTCCACGCCTTCGCCAGGTTGCCGTAGCGAATGCGATAGCCCTTCCGGGACCCGTCCGGCGTGGGCACCTTCACCTCCTCTAAGAGGTCGAGGGACTTGAGCTTGTTGATGTGCCGGTACACCGTGGCCTTCCCCGTTCCAAGTCTGGAGGCCAACTCCTCGGCGGTCCATCCCCTCTCGGACCGGCGGAGCAGGTGGTCCACGAGGAGACGGTAGGGGATGCTCCGCCTCACTTCCTCGTCCCCGACACCCGCTCGTGTCGGCAAGTAGCCGATCTGTCCGAGGAACAACAGGGCCACCTCCTGTGGGTCCTTCACGGAGGTCAGCGGGACGTTGCTCACGACGTGGATCTGGAATGCCATGGAACCCACCCGGCGGAAAACCGCCTCCTTAGATATTGGTTTCTAAGCCGAGGCACGTTCCCACGCAGACGTCGCGGCCGCTCGCATGAGGACGGCCCCCGGCACGGGGACGAACAGGAGAGCCCCGGGGGTCATCCCGGACAGGGCCAGGGGAGCCAAGACCAAGCCGAGCAGGAACGCGTACAGGCCACCGGCCCAGACCCACCCCCAGGGTCCCCAGTCGCGAAAGTAAGCGCTTGCCTCCAGCATCCTCCTCCCGAGCCTCCTACACGGAAACCCTACTTGAGACCTCTGGCGGAATCCAGGCAAGCCCTGGGGCTCGAGAGGAGGGGCGACGGGAGCTGCGTCCCTGCCAGTTTCGAGGGATGCGAGGAGGATGCGAGGGCCAGGATTCGAACCTGGGAACCCCTACGGGAACAGATCTTGAGTCTGTCGCCGTTGGCCGGACTTGGCTACCCTCGCAGCACGGATGAGAGATTGGCGTCGATAAAAAGGTAGTCGGCCGGGTTTTTCCTCACGTGGAAAGGAAGGCGTCCAGAATTTCGTCGAGGGTTGGTTTGCCCCTCTCCTGAAGCTCGTAGCGGACCCGCAAGAGCGGTTTCGTGACCTGGATGAGGCGCCCGAGGTCCACCGGGGTGCCACTCAGGACGAGGTCGCACTCGCATGCGTTGATTGTCGCCTCCAACTCCTCCAGCTGATCCTCCCCGTAGCCCATGGCCGGTAGGACCTCCTCCAAGTGCGGATACCGTTCGAAAACGTCCTTGATGGAGCCCACGGCATGGGGCCGGGGATCGACCACGGAGGCCGCACCATATTGCTTGGCCGCCAGCCATGCGGCCCCGTACGGCATGCCGCCGTGCGTGAGGGTCGGCCCGTCGTCCACCACGAGGACGCGCTTCCCCTTGACGAGTTGCGGGTCCGAGACGGTGATGGGCGAGGCGGCCTCGATCACCTGCGCGGCCGGGTTGACCGCGTCGACGTTCGCGCGGACCAAGGCCACGTCCTCGGGTCGAGCGGTCTCAACCTTGTTCACGATGACCACGTCAGCGCGTCGGAGATTTGCCTCTCCGGGATACGAGCTCAGCTCCTGACCCGGCCGGTGTGGGTCTACGAGGACGATGTGGAGGTCGGGCCGGTAGAAGGGAAGGTCGTTGTTCCCCCCGTCCCACAGGATGACCTCCGCTTCCCTCTGCACCTTCTCCAGAATGGCCCCGTAATCCACCCCCGCATACACGACGATCCCCCGCTCCAGATGCGGCTCATACTCTTCGCGCTCCTCCAGGGTGGTCTCGTACCGATCCAGATCCTCAAGGGAGGCGAACCGCTGGACCGCCTGTATCTCCAGATTCCCGTAGGGCATGGGGTGACGGACCACGACGACCTTCTTGCCCCGGTCCTGTAGGATGGAGGCCACGCGCCTCGACGTCTGGCTCTTTCCGGCCCCGGTCCGCACGGCACAGACCGCGACGACGGGGACGGCCGCTTCCAGCATGGTCCGCTTAGGACCCATCAGGAGAAAGTCCGCGCCGGCGGCATGGACGAGGGCGGAGCGATGGCCGACGTATTCGTATGAGACGTCGCTGTAGGCGAAGACGACCAGATCCACGTCGTGCTCCCGAATGAGCGCGGGCAACTCCTCCTCCCCACGAATGGGGATGCCCTCGGGGTACAGGCTTCCCGCTAGGCTGGCCGGATACCGCCTTCCCTCGATGTTGGGAATCTGGGTGGCCGTAAAGGCCACCACCTCATACGCGTCCCGATCCCGAAACCCGAGGTTGAAGTTATGGAACCCGGGGCTCCGCAGGCTTCCCTCCGGAGCTGTCCCGTCCGGCGGCACCCATGATGATGACTTGTTTCCTGGGCATGTGTCCGCACCTCCGAACCGCGGTCCGTCGGCTCCGGCGCCACCAGGACGGGGCCCTAATTAAGGCTGTTCCTGGCAGACCAGCTTCGATATCTTTAACACAACCTGGCCATTAGCGCGGTGATGCCGAGCTATCGCATCCCCTCACGGGAGAGGGTCATGGGAGCCCTCGAACGCGTGCTCGGTAGACGCAAGACCATCGCCTCCCAGCGAGAGCTCAAGGAGTTGCTCGATTCCGAGATGGCCCAGGAGGATAGATACCGAGTGAGCGGACCGAGGGCCCGCCGCATCGCGTACGACTCGGGCCTGGTAAACATGGAAATCGAGAGCCGCGAGGGCACGGTAGTGGGGACGCCCCACCGGTGCCCCGTCTGCGGGCATCGGATGAATCGCGTGAAGAACATGACGGTATTCGGAGGCACGGTGACGCTGGGGCATCGGTGCCGCAACTGCCCCTACTGGACGGGCCTCAAGCGCCGGGTGCCGACGCGCTACACGTTCACGAGGAAGACGCCATGAGGGTGTTCTACCAGAGGGGCATCCGCGTCCACCGGAACGGGCGGGAGCTCATCCTCGACCCCCGATCCCGCCAGCCCCACGCGGTCGTCAGCCACGCCCACATGGATCATTTGGCCCCTGGGGCGTACATGACCCCGGAGACCCTCGACGTGATGAAGGTCCGGATGGGGCAAAAGGCCGACGGGATGGCTTTGCCGTACCACCAGGAGGTGGACGTGGAGGGCATGAAGGTCTCCCTCTCGGAGGCCGGGCACGTCTTCGGATCCGCCATGATCCGAGTGGACGACCTCCTCTTCACCGGCGACTTCAATCCGAGCGGCGGCCCGACCTGTGGGGCCTGCGAGCCCCAGGACTGCCACACCCTCGTGATCGAGTCCACGTACGGGGATCCCCGGTTCGCCTTTCCCCCGAAGGAGGAGGTGCTGGCAGACCTCCTTTCGTGGATGGAGGACTCCTTGGAAACCGGGCCCGTGGCCCTGGGGGCCTACGAGTTCGGGAAAGGCCAGGAGCTCGTGGCCCTGGCCAACGAGCTGGACGTGCCTGTGCTCGTGCCGAACCAGATGGCCCGCATCGCCGAGGTCTACCGGGAGCACGGACACCCGCTCCGTTTCATCCCCTACACCCAGGCGAACGAGGAGAAGGAGGGTGCCTACGTCCTCCTCGCCCCGTCCCGCGCCTTCAAACGGCCCGGGAGCGCGGAGGTCCGGGAGGTCCTGGACCGGGGCGGCCGGACGGCCTTCACGTCGGGCTGGTGCGCCGTTTACGACTTCCGCCGGAGCCATCATCTGGATGCCCAGTTTCCCCTGAGCGACCACGGGGACATCGACGACCTGATGTGGTTTGTGGACGCCTGCAACCCCAGGGAGGTTTACACGTGCCTCGGGTACGACGAGGAGCTGGCCAAGACGATCCGGGTCAAGCTCCGAACGAAGGCCGAACCCTTGGGCAAGGGATGGTTTTAGGCGGTCGGCATGCAGACGGGTCGGGACGGTCGATGGTTGGTGGTGAAGTTGGAGCGGGGCGAGGAGGTCCTCCCCTCCCTGCAGGCCGCCCTGGAGGAAAGGGGCATCACCTCGGGTCTGGTACTCAGCGGGATCGGGGCGCTTGATGGCCTCGAGCTGGGCTGGTTCGATCCCGAGGGGGAAGGATACGTTCGGAGGCGTTTCGAGGGCAGCCACGAGCTCCTGGCCCTTCAGGGCAGCGTGACGCTGCGGGCGGACCCGCCTTTGCACCTCCACGCCACGGTGGCCGGTTCCGACTACGCTGCCGTCGGCGGGCACCTGTTCGACGGGCGCGTGTCGGTCCTGGCAGAAATCGGCATCCAGCATCTCGAGGGCCTTCGCATGACACGAAGGAAGAATCCGACCACGGGCCTCAACGAGCTGGCCGTGGAACCCCGGTAAGACCGCTACCACGTGAGGCGATCGATGGTCCGTTCACCCTTCGTAGCCTTCTTGAACTCTCTGTAATGTTGCTTGCAGAGATGGGCTCGACGCCCCTCCTGGATTCCGTGCTCCGAGAGCGCGTCCCGAACCTTGCGATATGAGAGGGAGCGCGTGACTTCCCCCTGGCACCCCGAGACGGAACAGGAGTGGGTCCGGGGGTCGCTCCGTGGCGCCACGATCACCCAGCCGAGCAGCGCTATTAGAGGGTATCCCCCTTCCTCACCTCGCGGAGGAGACTCGTGGCGTAACAGCCTGGATTTAGTGTGAAGGCCAGACGAACGTCGTCTTCGA
>JAJISK010000045.1:3095-7904 GCA_022848785.1 Thermoplasmatota archaeon | reverse complement strand
GGAACCGCGAGTCGACGCGGATGGCGTGCTGAGGAATGTACCCGACGCGCTCCCATGCCTGGAACGCCGCAACCGGCTTCCCGAAGAGGAACGCCTCCCCCTGCTGCGGGCGAAGAAGCCCGAGGATCACCTTGATGAGGGTCGTCTTCCCCGCCCCGTTCTGTCCGATGAGGGCCGTGAAGTCTCCTTCCGGGACGTTGAGAGTGATGTCTTCGAGGACCACCGTCCCCTTGAGGCGGACCCGTATGTCCTTCAGTTCAATGGCGTCCATGGGTTCGGCCTAGCCTCTCCCCAGTCCGGGGGGCCATCGCGTCGTGTCCCCATGGGCGCGCCCTTATTGATTCTTTTCAAGGGGTCGTGAGCCCTTCGGGGACCCGCTCTGGCTTCGCAGGCCCTCGAGCCGTCGGCTCCCGCTGGGGTGGCTGTAGAAGAGGCGTTCCACCCAGGGATGCGGGTCCGCCACGCCGAGATTCTGATCATGCAGATTGACCAGGGCCTGGGCCAGCGCCCCCGGGTTCCCAGACAGCTCGGAGCCCCTTCGATCGGCTAGCGCCTCGCCCCGCCTTGAGAAGGCACGACTTAAGGGTCCCGTCACCGCGAAGAAGAGGCCCCCGAAGAGGACAAACAACGGCATGCTGGAGACCTGGTCGAGACTCACGATCCCGTAGGTCCCCATGGTCAAACGGACCAGGCGATCCATGAGAAGCAGGGCGAGGAGGGACAGGAGAGCCGAGAGGAGGAAGAAGCGCGCGACGTCCCGATGCGCGTGGTGGGCCAGCTCGTGGGCGAAGATGCCCTCGACCTCGGCCGCCGAGTATTCCCGCAGGATGTGGTCGCTCAGCAGGATCCGGCGTGTGCGCCAAGGCCCGCCACGGCGGCCGTACCCCGTTCGGTCTTCGCGCTAGACTGAAACTCGTAAACCCCGAGGGCCCGAACGCCCGCGCGGGTGGAAAGAGCATGGAGCCGGTCGCGCAGGGTCTGGTCCTTGATCTCCGCCACGCGGTAGAAGAGGGGCAACAACACAACGGGGCCCAGAAACCCGGAGAGGAGGGAATAGCCCAGGGCCAGGACCCAGAAGACGGTCCACCATCAGTCTCCGAAGTTCCGAATGGTCCAGAAGAGGGCTTCGACTGCCAACAGGACGAAGAGGAGGCCCAAGAGGGTCGCCTTGAGCCGGTCCACGGCCCAAGAGAGCCATGACTGGCGTGAGAGCCGGTACTTCACTTCCGATTGTCGTCCGACCACACGCAGAGGGAGGGCGAGGATCGCCAGGACCAGGTAGCCCACGAGCACGTAGAGGGCCACGACCCCCCATGGGTTGGTCGTCAACGAGAGGGCCCATCCCTCGAGCCGGAGGGACAAGCCGGTTGGGAGGGTGACGAAGAGGATCACCATGAACAGGGCGAATCCCACAAGCCCCCACACGAGGGACTCCCGTTGCCGGCTCCGCGCCAACGCCTGCCGTTCTGGATCGAAGGTCAGGCCGTTGGCCCTTCCTTCCATGGCCTCGCCAGGGTTCCCTCACCTCTACAGGTTCCCCGCCCGCCCAGTGAGTGAAGGCGGCCCCAGCTCACGTCCGGAGGAGGCCGGAGAGACAGGACCCTCGTAAGCTTTAAGTCGCCCCCAAATCTTGCTCAGTCTGGCCATGGCCTCCAAGCTGAAAACCCTGGATCGGATCCGCGAGGTTGAGCGGGAGGTCTTCGGGCTGAAGACCCAGGCCGAGGAGGAGCGGGAGCGCACCCTCCGCGAGGCCCAGCGCGAGGCCCTGAACCTAGAGGATGACCTACGAAACCAGGCAGAAGACGCGTTTCGGGCGATCCTCACGCCGGCGCGCGAGCGCATTGACGCGAAGCGACAGGAAGTGCTCGCCGCGGGGCGGCGGGAGGCGGATGCCGTAAAGGAGGCCGCCCGCACCCGCGTCGAGACCGCCGTCCAGCATCTGCTGAGAAGGTTCGAGGAGTCCATTCATGCTCAGGCCTAAGGAGATGGCCCGGGTCCTCATCGCGGGACCGCGAGATCGCCTCTCCTCCACCATCGAGATCCTCCACGAGATGAAGGCCCTGCATGTTGTGGGGCACGTAGGAGAGGATGAGACCTTTGGGCTGGGACAGCCCCTCCCCCAGGCCTCGGAGGTCTCGGAGTCCCTTGTCAAGCTCCGCTCTATCGCCTCCATCCTCGAAATCGAAGCGAAGCCGACCCTCCCCGCTGCCGAGGTCGGTTCCGACGCCGAGCAACGCATTCTCACTCTTGAGGTGAATATCCGGGAGGAAGAGGAGTCACGCAAGCGGATCGACGAACTCCTGGCGGAGCAGAGCGTGCGGATCGAAGCACTCCGGCCTTTTGCGACCCTGGAGTTGGACCTCGCCTCGTACGCGGGGTACGAGAACCTATCCGTCTTCGTGGGCCGCATCAGCGGGGACCTGGACGGGCTGGACGAGGTGACGGAGCGGTACGAAGCCTTCCGGACCGGAGATGTCATCGCTCTCTTCGCGGATGCCTCTCAGGAAGACGAGGTACGACAGTTCCTCCTCGGGCAGGGTTTCGCCTCCCTCGAGGTTCCCGCCGAAGAGGGAGATCCACGCCAGCTCCTGCAAACCCTTCTGGAGGGGGGGGAGAAATGGCGGCGCCGTCTGGACGCGGTTCGCGAACGTCTCACAAAGCTGCGGGCGAAGTACGCGGACTTCGTCATCTCGGCCGAGGCCTTCCTGACGGTCGAGATAGAGAAAGCCGAGGCCCCCCTCCTGTTCGCGGCCAGCGACCACTCCTTCGTCGCCGAAGGGTGGGTCCCTCTGGATCGGTGGCCGGAAATCCGGGACCGTCTCGGAGGCGTGGAGGCCCTCTACGTCGACCTGCAGAACCCCCCGGGAGAAGCGGATCCTCCCGTTCTCCTGGACAATCCGAAGCCCACGCGCCCCTTCGAGTTCTTGACGAAGCTGTTCTCGACGCCCCGTTACGGGGAGATCGACCCCACGCTGCCTTTGTTCGTCGTCTTCCCCCTCTTCTTCGGCTTCATCATCGGGGACCTGGGCTACGGCTCCCTGTTCATCCTCCTAGGCCTGGTCGCCCTGTGGAAGATCCGCCCTCCCTCGGACTTCCGGAACCTGATGGCCATCATCATGCTCGGGGGGGTCTTCGCGGCCCTCTTCGGGACCTTCGTGTTCGGCGAAGCCTTCGGAATCCCCTTCCACGCCGCGGTCGAAACCGTCGCGGGCGGCCCCCAACCCGTGTCGGCGGAAGGGACACCCCTCTCTTGGGCGAGCTTCGGAATCAACATTCCGATTGGTGCCCTCGTCCACAAGCTGACTGACGTCGGAGACATGCTTGTCCTCTCCGTCATCGCCGGCGCTGTGCACCTCGGACTGGGCTACCTCATCGGCATCGTGAACGAGCTTCCGCACAGCCGGCGCCACGCGGCCGCGAAGGGGGCGTGGCTCGCCGTCCTCTTCGGTCTCTTCGTCATCCTCATGTATGCGGTCCGCTCGAACCGCGTGGCGGGGTTCGTCTGGGACCAGGTCCTGTTCTTCATCCCACGGGCGATCCTGGACCTCAGTGGCTTCGAGATTCCCGTGGCCTCCCTGGTCCTCCTGGTCGTCGGGACCGCGGCGGTCGTCTATCTGGAAGCTTTGACGAAGCCCATTAACATCGCCGGCTTTCTCGCCCCCATCGAGATTGCGGGTCTGCTGGCCAACATAATCTCCTACACCCGGCTGGCGGGCATCGCCATCGCCAAGGCCGCTCTGGCGGAGGCCCTCATGAGCCTGGTGTTCGGGAGCCTGATCTTCACGGGCCAGATCGCCCTCGTCATCGGAGGGTTCGCCGCCTTGGTCGTGGCCCAGATGCTCGTCTTCTTCCTCGGGGGCATCTCCGCAGGCATCCAGGCCTTGCGGCTTAATTACGTCGAGTTTTTCAGTAAGTTCTACAATGGCAACGGGGTGCCCTTCAAGCCCTTCGGGGCTCCAACCGTCGAAACAGCGTGAAGGAGGTAAAATCAACATGGGAGACTTAGGAGCGGGCATGATCGCGATCGCAGCGGGCCTGACGTTGTTCGGGACCGCCATCGCTACGGCCTGGGCTCAGAAAGTGATTGGTGGAGCGGCCATCGGTGTCATGGCCGAGAAACCGGAGTTATTCGGACGAGGTCTGGTCTTGATGGTCATTCCGGAAACCATCATCCTATTCGGCTTCGTCATCGGCTTCCTACTCTTGGGGCTCATTCCCCAGGTCGCCGCAATTCCTTGAGGGACCGAGCAGGCCCATGTCCCTCGAGCAGATGATCGAGGAGATTCGCCAACAAGGCCAGCGGGAGTTCGACGAGATCCTCGAGGCGGCTCGGCAGGAGCGAGAGCGCATGCTCTCCGAAGTCCAAGCCAAAGGGGAGGAGTTCCGGAACGAGCGGTTGCGTCAGGCCGAAGAGCAGGGCGCCCGCGAGAGGGTCCGGGAGATGGCCCGGGCCGAGCTCGAGGCTCGCAAGGCCCTCCTGCAGGCGCAGAAGGAGGTCCTCGACGAGGTCCGCGACGCGGCCAGGGATCGCCTTCGCGCTTTGGACGACGACGAACGCCTGCTCAAGAGCCTCGTGGAGCAGAACCAGGGGGATCTGGAGGGCGGCCTGGTCCGCTGCAATGAGCGAGACGTGAAGACTCTCCGACGCCTCACCGGCAACGAGGTCCTGGGAGACCTGGACATCCTCGGGGGATTCGTGATTGAGTCCCAGGCCGGCGATCGGCGCATCGACCTGACCTTTGATACGTTCCTGGACGGGCTGTGGGAGCGGGCCGTCCGGGACGTGGCCGACATCCTGTGGAAGGGGGA
>JAJISK010000045.1:0-3085 GCA_022848785.1 Thermoplasmatota archaeon | reverse complement strand
TTGCGGCTTAATTACGTCGAGTTTTTCAGTAAGTTCTACAATGGCAACGGGGTGCCCTTCAAGCCCTTCGGGGCGCCAACCGTCGAAACAGCGTGAAGGAGGTAACACAACATGGGAGACTTAGGAGCGGGCATGGTCGCGTTATCGGTGGCTCTGACACTGATCGGCACCGCCGTTGCGACGGCCTGGGCCCAGAAGGTGATTGGTGGGGCGGCCATCGGGGCGATGGCAGAAAAGCCCGAACTGTTTGGGCGAGGCCTGGTCTTGATGGTCATTCCGGAGACCATCATCCTCTTCGGCTTCGTCATCGGCTTCCTACTCTTGGGGCTCATTCCCCAAGTCGCCGCAGTTCCTTGAGGGACCACGTACGCCCATGTCCCTCGAGCAGATGATCGAGGAGATTCGCCAGCAGGGCCAGCGGGAGTTCGACGAGATCCTCGAGGCGGCCCGGCAGGAGCGGGAGCGGATCCTCGCCGAGGTCCAGGCCAAGGGGGACGAGTTCCGGAACGAGCGGTCGCGCCAAGCCGAAGAGCAGGGAGCCCGGGAAGAAATCCGGGGGATGGCCCGGGCAGAGCTCGATGCCCGAAAGGCCCTCCTGCAGGCGCAGAAGGAGGTCCTTGACGAGGTCCGCGACGCGGCCAGGGATCGCCTTCGCGCTTTGGACAGCAACGAACGCCTTCTCAAGAGCCTCGTGGAACAGAACCAGGGAGATTTGGAGGACGGCCTGGTCCGCTGCAATGAGCGAGACGTGGAGACCCTACGACGACTCACCGGCAACGAGGTCCAGGGAGATCTGGATATCATCGGTGGGTTCGTGATTGAGTCCCAGGCCGGCGATCGGCGCACCGACCTAACTTATGATACGTTCCTGAACGGGCTGTGGGAGCGGGCCGTCCGGGACGTGGCCGACATCCTGTGGAAGGGGGACTAGGATGGCCGCGGGGAACACGGTCGCCGATTACCTCAAAAGGGCCGTCGACCGGCTGCCGCTCGATCGGGGCAACTACCCCTATGTCACGGCACGGGTCAAGGCCAAGAAGTCCCTCCTCCTGCCCGTGGAGACGTACGAACGGCTGTTGCAGATGGGCATCCCGGCGATCGCCCGTTTCCTCGGGGAGGGGCAGTACCACGACGAGATGCTGGCCTTGGGTGCGCGGTACGATGGCGTGGACCTCGTAGAGATGGCCACCCGGGACAACCTGGCCACTGTCTTCACGCAAATCATCGGATTCTCGGAGGGATCCCTCCGGGACATGATTGGACACTACCTGGATCGGTGGGACGTGTGGAACGTGAAGACGATCCTCCGGGGGAAGTTCTACGGAGCGACCGCCGAGGAGATCCTCGAGGATGTGATCCCCGCGGGGAGTCTGGGTCTGGCTTTTCTCGAGAGGCTGGTCGGCCTCGAGACCATTGAGGAGGTCGTGGAGGCACTGGAGGACACTCCCTACTTCTCCGCGGTCCTCGGTCTCACGGTGGCACCGGGGGAGGTGACCACCCTCGCTCCGTACGAGGACCTCCTGGATCGCCTCTACTACGTGCATCTCCTGGAGGTCATCCCTCCAGCCTCGGAACCGACGACGCTCTTCCACAACTTCGTCCGGCTGGAGATCGATGTCACGAACCTGAAGACCCTACTCCGGGTCTTGGGGGTGGAGGGCCTCCAAACACGGCAGCTGTTCATTCCCAAGGGGCGGTACCTCAGGCGGTCCGACCTGCGGGAAATGGTGAAACTGGACCTTCCAGGGGTCCTCCGGCGTCTGCGCAACACCCCCTACCATGACACCCTCGCCCCGTATCTGCAGGAAGAGGGCGGCGATCCCGCTCGGGGGATTCGGGCCATGGAGAATTGGCTCCTCGACCAGGCGAGCACGGGGTCCAACCTGCACCCGCTGTCGATCCTTCCCGTCCTGTCCTACGTGATCGCGAAGACTCGGGAGGTCGAGAACATCCGGATCGTCGCGCGAGGCAAGGAGAGCGGCCTGAGTGTCGAGCAGATCCGTGAGATGCTGGTGGTCTAGGTGGAAATCGCGGTCGCGGGGAGCGAGGAATTCGTGTTGGGCTTTCGCCTGGCAGGGATCCGGAAGGCCGTCGGGGCGGCGCCCGAAGAGTTGGAACGCGCGGTGGATGCCCTCTTAGAGGACGAGGACGTGGGCATCCTTGTGCTCCGGAGCGATGAAATGGCCGGCCTGTCCGCAGGTCTCCGGCGGCGCCTTGAAGTGGTGCCTCAGCCGGTGGTGATCGCTGTGGGCGGGGCCGAGGAAGAGGACCTCCGAACGAAGGTCAAACGGGCCATCGGAGTCGATCTCTTTCGAACGACGTAGGTGAGAGCATGGCGAAGGCGGGGAGCACAGGGGAAATCTTTCGGGTCGCGGGACCCGTCGTCACGGCCACGGGGGTCCGCCCGCGGATGTACGATGTCATGTTCGCCGGGGAGGAGGAGCTCATGGGGGAGGTCATCGGCCTCACCGGAGACAAGACGATCATCCAGGTCTACGAGGAGACGAGCGGACTGCGACCGGGGGAGAAGGTGGTCGACTCAGGTCAGCCCCTGCTCGTGGAACTAGGTCCGGGGCTCCTGGGAAGCATCTACGACGGCATCCAGCGACCGCTTCCGGCGCTCGCCGACCGGATGGGGGACTACATCCTGCGGGGCGTCCGGGCGAACGCGCTCGACCGGACGAAGGAATGGACTTTCGAACCCAGCGTGAAGAAGGGCGACGAAGTTCACGGTGGCCAGGTCATCGGGACCATCCCCGAGGCGGAACACGTCGAGCATCGCGTCCTGGCTCCTCCGAACGTCGAGGGCACCGTCAAGGAGGTCCGGGAGGGCACGGTGAATGTCGAAGACGTCGTGGTGAGCCTGGACGACGGAGTGGATCTCCGGCCGATGCAGACCTGGCCGGTACGGCGTGGACGTCCGGTCAAGGATCGCCTATCCCCGAGCATTCCCCTGGTCACCGGCCAACGCGTCTTCGATTTCTTCTTCCCGCTGGCCAAGGGCGGCACGGCGGCCATCCCTGGAGGGTTTGGAACCGGAAAGACGGTTTCTGGGCATCAGCTAAGCTGCTGGTCCGATGCCAAG
>JAJISK010000044.1 GCA_022848785.1 Thermoplasmatota archaeon | reverse complement strand
CCTTTGATTTCGGTCCCGTTGGTTTCGGGGCCTTCGGAATCATCTTTCAGGGCGTCTTCTTGGGAATCGCACTCGGCCTGGCTGTATGGACCTGGGGCACGCTCCACAAGATCGAAGAGGGGCAGTATCAGGAGGCACGCGACCCCGCCCTCGTCCAAGGAATCCTCGGCCTCTTCTTCGCCTTCCTCATCGGAGGCATCTTCCTGATTCTGGCCTACATCAAGCTGGGCAACGTGGTATCGCCCCGGCCCGCTGCCCCGGCGATGGCCGCACCCATGCCGGTCGCGCCCCAGCCAGCGGGCGGGCGCGTGTGCCCGAATTGCGGCCGCCCCATCCCCATGGATGCGAAGTTCTGCAACCACTGCGGCCACGAGATGCCTTAAGTCGGCCCCCTCCCTTACGTCCCCGAGGGCGCGTCCTAAGGGGCCTGGGAGGGGAGCCACCATCCGGGGCACCTCGTCCGGCTACCGGGCTTCGCGCTCGGTCAGGCCCACGGCTTGGAAGCGCCAGGGAAGGAGGGCTGCGCCAAGAGGGAGGGGCTAGTCCTCGCCTTAGTCCCGGAGGTCGAAGGTCGCCCTCAGGTGTTCGGCCCCGTACTCGTCCTCGACCACCTCGACGCTCAGCACCTCATAGGTCTCGTCGAAGTCGTCAAGGATCTCCTGGATGGCTTCTCTGAGGTCCTCCAGCTTGGTATCGACCTCTTCAAGCCGTTCTAGAAGTCCCATTTACGTTCCACCTCCTCCAGGTCCTGAGGTGTAGGACCATGATGAACCCGTTGGATGGCCTTTCGGATACAGTAGACACGAGAGACGTTCCCATACACCAATGTCGATTTTCGAGCGACCTCGTGAGTGCTGACGTAACCTCCGCAAGGACGCCTAGGTCTGCGCTTCCGCCGGTTGACCTTCCAGCAGCTTCGCGGCAGACAGAATCATGAAATCCAGCAGCTTCTGCCACTCCATCTCGTCGTCAATCCACCGGAAGAAGCCGATTCGATGGGCGCCGATGGTCTGCATGAACTGGTCCTCGGCAACGCCTTCCGCTTGCAGCCTCTCCCCCCAACCCCCCTTCCAGAGGTAGCGGGGCAGCTTGTTCCCATACCAATAGCTGATGGGATCGGCGACGGAGTGGCCTCCCTCCTCGCGCATTTCGGGGTGTTTGGTGAAGAGTTCGAGGACCTCCTCCTTCAACTGAAGAGGCTCAGGCAACCGTTCGAATTCCATCGGGGCGTCCTCCCTGTTACGGACGGGCGGCCTTTACCCCTTTGGTCGCGCTCCCACCGCCCCGCCCGCAATGAAGTCGATGAACGCGTGCAGAGGCAGTCCTTCGTCCCACCGAAGGATATGGTTTCCCTCCTTGCTCAAGTCCGCGGAGGGGATCTTTCGCTGAAATTTCCTGAGACGAGCGGCGACGGCGGCTCCATCCAGAGTGAAGAGGCGCCAACTGTCGCCCCGTACGTTTTTTCGACGGTAGGCATAGAGAGGCAAGAGCTCCGAGCGAGCACACTCCTCCAGGAGGTCCTTGGCTTGCTCGATCGTGCGCTTTGTGTTGCTCAACCAGAGTGTCTTGCTCTTGGACGCCTTCACTTCGATGGGGAAGGAAACATCCCCGCGGAGGGCCACGAGGTCGATCCCCAAGGATCCGGCCGCTCGAAGGACCGTGAAGGGCCGGTCGAGGATTCTCCAATAGGCGTCCCGTTCCTCGGGCGGGCAGGACTTGGTCACCCGCTCGAGGACTTTCTCGTCGCCACGGAGTACTCCCTTGAGCTCGCGCTCAAAGGTCCCTCCTGACATGGGCGAGGCAGGGTAGAGTCGGGTATATATACGGATAGGGGGGAGGGGCGAAAGTGGGGGGCGTTTATAGCACGCCCGTCGTCTTCCTCACAACCATGGTCGACTTCATCTGCCCGTTCTGCGACTGGGAGGGCGCCGAGCCGGTGACCGACGCCCACATGAACGCCTTCTGCCCCGAGTGCGACCGACCCGTCCAGTTCAAGGCGTTCTACAAGAAGCCGCCGGGCGACGGACCCTAGGCCTTTAGGAGCTTTCGAGCGCCCTCGAGGTCGTCCACGGTCATGGCGATCTCCGTCTTGCCCCTCCGGGAGCCGAGGATGTAGAGAGAACTGACGTGGACGTTGGCCCGTCCAAGGCGTCGGGCCACCTTGGCCAATTCCCCGGGCCGGTCGAGGAGGTTGTAGACCAGGATCTCGTTCTCCTCGTAGCCCAGACCCGCCATGTCCAGGGCCTTCCGCGTCGTGTTCACGTCGTTGGTCACGATGCGATAAAACGGCTGCGCGCTCTCCGCCTCACTGGCGATGGCCCGAATGTTCACGGCCTGTGTTGCCAGGGCCTCCGTCACCCGGGCGAGCTCGCCGCCGCCCTTACCCACGTAGACTTTGAACTCGATCACCGGGTTCCCCCCGCACCAAACCATCGCGGGGAGCAGATTAAACCTTTTCGCGGCGCGCCTAAGGAACGAGACGACCCCGGTCTCGGGGGAACAGGATGGCTTCGCGCACGTTCCCGAGGCCGGCGACCTTCCAGACGAGCCGATCCAAGCCGAAGCCCCACCCTCCGTGCGGAGGCATCCCATAGCGGAAGGCCTTGAGGTAGAACTCGAAATCACCGGGATCCAGTCCTTGTCTCCGCATCCGCGCCTCGACGCGGTCCACGCGATGCTCTCGTTGACCTCCGGAAGCCATCTCATCTCCCCGATACTCCAAGTCGAAGGAGTGCGAGAACTCGGGGTCATCGTCCTTGACCATGATGTAGAAGGGCTTGATGGCGGACGGATACTCGACGACGAAGAACAGGTCGTGCCCGTCTCGGGCCATGGCCTCCCCGAGGGCCTTCTCGGCCCCGGTATCCAGGTCCTCGCCATCCGGGACCTCGATTCCCTCTCCGGCCAGGACCTCCCGTGCCCTCAGGTAGGTCACCCGGGGTACCGGTACATCGGGAACGGCAAGATCCAGGTTCAGTAGGGCCAGTTGTTCGGAGGCGTGGTCCCGAAGGAACGTGAACGCGTAGGCCACGGCCCCTTCCAATACCTGAAGAACCTCCTCCTGGGACCGGATGTACGCCATCTCCGCGTCGAACGAGAGGAACTCCGCGATGTGCCGGACGGTGTCGGACAGCTCGGCTCGGAAGGCGGGGGCCATCTCGTAGACCCGGTCCAGGCCCGTTGCCATGAGGATCTGCTTGTACAGCTGCGGGCTCTGGGCGAGGTACGCGGGCTTCTCGAAGTAATCGACGCGGAAGAGGGTCGCCCCCCCCTCGGCTCCCGCGCTGATGACTTTGGGGGTGTGCGTCTCCACGAACCCCTTGGAGGTCATGTACTCGCGTAGGGCCGCCGCCACGTGAGACTTGAGGTGAAAGACGGCCCGGACCTCCTCCTTCCGGAGGTCTAGGAAACGGTTGTCCAGTCGGGTGTCCATCGCGGCCCCCACCTTGTCCACGACCCCCAGCGGCAGGGGCTTGGCGGCCTCACTCAGGACCTCGTAGGCCACCGGGATGATCTCGAACCCGTTTCGGACCTTCTCGTTGGCCTGGACCGTTCCGCGAAGGGCCACGACGCTCTCTCGGCTTACGCCTGTGAGGGCGCGGACCTCCGCCGGCTGGTCCGACTTCACCGTCACCTGGAGGGTCCCTTCGCGCTGTCGCAGGATGAGAAACGCGATACCGCCAAGGTCCCGCACGTCCTCGAGCCAGCCAGCCACCGCCACCTCCTTCCCGTGGTCCGCCTCCCGGATCTCGGACAGGGATCGGAAAGGAGGCCAGTCCCCCAGCATAGAACCGAGGCTTCCAACCCGGAGGGCTATAAAAGCGATGCGTCAACGCCGCAGGGAGGGTACGAAGCCGTCCGCATGGGCGTCGGAATCCACCTCCATGTCGGAGGTCCTGTACGGCACGAACTCCACGTGGGGGTAGGCCACGGCGACACGGGAGTCCGAAGCGAAGCTCTCGAGGATGCGCTTCACGATCTCGGTCCGGTAGTACCGGCGGCGGTAGGAGGGGCAGAAGTAGACGATGTGCAGGTCCACGGAGGATTCCCCCAACGTCCAGGTCACGGTGGGCTCTTCCACCATGTACGTCGCGAGGTCGGCGAACTCGTACTTGCTCCGGACCACACCGCGGTTGTTGCGCATCAAGTCGCCGACGACCGCCTCCGCCGCGTCGCGGAGGTACCGCTCGGCGACCTTGTGGTCGCTCTCGTAGGTGACGGCGACGCTAATCTCGTCCCAGATGAACTCCGTGTCCCGCGTGTAGTTGTACACGCTCTCCTCCAGGACATTGCTGTTGGGAAGGGCGACATAGCGGCCCGTGAAGGTGTCGCCCCCCATCCATCCGCCAAACTCCCGCATGACGGTTTTCATGAGGGTAATCTGGGTGACGTACCCCTTGACATGGTTCAGCTCGATGCGGTCCCCGAGCTTGTAGAGGCGTCTCGTCACGAGGACCCCCCACCCCAGAAGGTTCAGGAGGGGCTTCTGAAGGACGATAATGACCGCGGCGAACACGACCCCCACTCCTAGGGCGTCGATCGCGCCGATCCCGACGAAGACAAACAGGATGCCCAGGAGCACCCCGGCCCAGATGAGGTAGCTGACCAGCTGAAAGAGGGAGTAGATGTCCGCCTCGTGC
The DNA here is from genome assembly GCA_022848785.1 of Thermoplasmatota archaeon. The sequence goes on along the minus strand of JAJISK010000044.1, from coordinate 3,289 downwards.
GCCACGCGGTCGGCGAACGCCATCCGGAAGAGGGGCTTCAGGAGATCCAGCGCGAGCTTCGTCGCCAGGATGATGAGGCCCACGATAATGAACTGCTGGTAGGGGCCGAGAGGAAGGACGGGAAGGGGGATGGGGAAGGCGAACAGACCCATGGTCACGATGGCGGCTAGGACGGCGGCGAAGGCCGCGATGATGAGAACGGAACGAAGTTTGGACTGGCCCGCCATCGGCCAGAAAAGGGCGAAGCCGTTCTCTTATACGTTCCCTCGAAGTTATCAGAGGGGAGAAAGGGGCGGGAGAGGCGGGGCTAGATGAAGTCCTCGAAGTCCTTGACGAGCTCTGGATGCTTCGCCTTCACGGCCTCGAGGATCGCCAGCACGGAAAGCCGTTCCACCCCTGCGTCCGCCAGGCTGTCCACGAGCTTGTCCAAGGTCTCGTCGTTAAGCCGCGCCAATCTCTCCTTTGCCATCCAATTCCGGTAGAGGGTGTTCTCCATCTTCGCCCTCCAGCCGGTCTCGTACTTCATCAGCTGGTCCAAGGAGAAGTCTCCCGTCTGGGCAGCCTCCCCCAGCACCTCGCCTGCGATCTTCCCCGCCCGGCAGGCGTTGGCTATCCCACCTCCCGTGATTGGATCAATCTGCCGGGCCGCGTCGCCCACGAGCATGATTCCGGGCCCGACGGTTTTTTCCAGGGGGGGCGAGGTCGAAACCCCTCCCGCCACCCAATCGAGGGGCTTCCCGTCCTTGATCCGGGGGTCCCTCTTGATGAACTTGTCCAAGTAGGTCTTCGCATCCGCCTTCGCCTTGACCTTCTTCGCCATGACGCCGATGCCGATGTTTGCCGTGTCCCCGGCCTTCGGGAAGACCCACACATACCCCCCCGGGGCCACCTCACTCCCGAGGTAGAACTCGCAGTAGAGGGGATCCACCTCCACCCCGGTCAGCCGATACTGCAGGCAGCTCATGATGTCGCCGCCCTTGAGCATCGTGTTCAGGCCTGCCCATCGGCCTACCTGGGATTCAAACCCGTCCGCCGCAACGACGCAACCCGCCTTCAGGTTGAACTTGTCGGCGAAGTGCTCCACGCGAACCCCCGTGACGTTCCCGTTCTCCCGCGTGACATCCGTCACCGTCGCCTTGACCATGATTTCTGACCCCGCCTTGGCGGCGTCCAGGGCCAAGGTCTTGTCGAAGATGTCCCGCTCGATCACCATGCCGACCTCACTGCCGGCATACTTCCGGCCGATGGTCAACCGGTACCCCCCGGGGGAGATGATGTGGGCGCCCTCCACTTCGTTGGTGAACCACCGCTTGTCGACGGTGATGCCCGCCTCGGCCAGGTGTACCTTCGAGAGACCCTCGCCGCACCGGACGGGCGAGCCGATATCCTGGCGCTTCTCCAGAAGGAGGGTGCGGGCCCCATTCAGCGCCGCGAAGCGGGCCGTGTTGCTGCCGCCCGGCCCCGCCCCGACCACGATGACGTCATACTCGTCTCGGAACGGCGGCACTGGATCACCGAAGCTCGGAGCGCTTGTGGCCCCGGGGAAAGTCGATCGCACCCACCGGGCAGGTCTTCACGCAAAGCCCACACTGGGTGCAGCTGTCGTCGAAGGTGATGAGAACCTCGGTGAGGAAGATGGAGTTGGGAGGACACGCGCCGACACAGGCCCCGCAGTGCAGGCAGGTGGCCGTGTCAATGGCCATTATGCCGTTGTCGATGATGGCCTCCGGGCTAACCGTTCCCTGCATGGCGCTCTCTCCACTCCTGCAGGGGCACCGCGAATCTCTTTTCGATCTCGTTGCGGAAGGTTGGCCCGGTGTTGTAGGCGCAGAACGGGATGATCCGGCCGTCGGGGCTCGCGTAGTGGATGACGCACCGCTTCACCCGTTCGATGTCGTAGTTGTAGTTGTCCTGGAAGTGCATGCCCCCGACGTACATGACGCGCCAAGAGAACTCTGACACCCCCTTCTTCTGCCCGGACTTGAAAACCGCGCCAAGGGTCTTCAAGAAAATGCGCAGGCCCATGCCCGAGGGAGCCTGGTCCTCGTCAAAGTGCCTTCGAAGGAGGTTGAGGGCCTTGATCTTGGAGACGAACTTGATCTTGGAGTCCTTGGCCCGCTGGGCCAGTTCCCACATGTCCTCCACCAACCCCTCCACGTCCACGAAGCGGGTCAGCGGGATGGGGTCCTTGTCCTTCTCCAGGAAGAAGTAGGACGCCAGGCCGCAGCCCGGGTGTGAGGTGAAGGAGGTCTTCGGGCTGTCCGTGAGGATGCTGACGAGCTCGGACATGGGGGCGACGAAGGATACGGGATACCAGTCATCCGGCTCCGCGTACCCGGTCTGGTCCGCAAAGTCGTGGGCGAGGTCGCTCAACGTGTACCGGAGCTTCTCTCGCTCCTCGTCGGGGATCCGCCCTGAGAGGCTCACGGGCTGGTAGTTGACCCCCTTGACGACGTCGCTGTTCTCGATGGCGAACTCCATGATGGGGCCGACCTGATCCTCGTTGAAGGAGCCCACCATGGTGGGCACGAGGGCGATGGTCGGGCGCGGCTCGCTCATCTCCCGCACGCGCTGGATGGCGTTCTTCTTGATCTGCAGGAGCGGCTTGCCTCGGGCCATGATGTAGTTCTCCTCCTTGAGCCCATCAAACTGGAGGTAGATGGTGTTGAGGCCCGCCTGGGTGGCGTCTTCGATGAACCCAGGCTCCGTGGCGATCCGAATGCCGTTGGTGGCCACCTGGATCTGGGCGAAGCCCATGTCGTGGGCCGCCTGGACGTACCGCACGAAGTCGTCCGAGATCGTGGGCTCCCCGCCCGCGAACTGGATGGCGTTGACCGGAATGGGGCGCTGGGCCCGAAGGACGGCGAATTCATAGATGATCTGCTCGAAGCTGGGCTCGAAGACGTACCCGGCCGCGTTGGCGTTGGCGAAGCAGATGGGACACTTCAGATTGCACCGGTTCGTCAGGTCGATGTTGCAGAGGGCCGTGTTGCTGTAGTGGAGGTTGCACAGCCCACACTCGTACGGACAGACGGTGGCGTCGGTGATGGCGGGGTTCTGGATGCCGACGCCATCGAAGTCCCAGGATTCGGCCTTCAGGTACATGTCGACGTCGGACCAGCACACTTCCTTGAACTCCCCGTGATCCTGGCACTCCTTCTTCATGACCAGGGCGCCGGCTTCCTCGTACAGGACGGCTGGGATGATCTTCACGCACTCCGGACAGAGAGAACCCGTGCGACGGGGGAGGCCCTTCCGAAGCTTGGAGGGCATCGTGACCGTCGCGTTA
>JAJISK010000043.1 GCA_022848785.1 Thermoplasmatota archaeon | reverse complement strand
GGCGGGTTACCGCTCCTTACGGAGCATCCCCGAAGGGATGGGAAGTCCCATTAGGTCATCGCCGGATCACAGGTTCCTTGCGCCTACCCGGCGCATTTCGCAGCTTGGCACGACCTTCGTCGGCGCCCGAGCCAAGCCATTCCCCAGACAGCGTGGTCAACCGCAGACTTACTGGCCTGACTAACGTCCAGGTTGCGTATGACCGCCTCACGGACCGCTGTGCAAGCGAGGCGAAGCCCCTCCAGCGTCTCGACCCTTCCCCGATGAGGCGTCCTCATCGAGTGCACCCGCGCTCCTCAACATCAACTCAGGGATGCCAAGTCGCGGGCAGAGCCCCCCGTTGAAGAGTCCATCTACAATGGGATGGCGTCTTTATAAGGGTTGTCCCGCGGCTCCGAGGCTAGATCTTGGGGTGGATTTCCTCCGCCGTGCCCTTCTCCGTCAGGACCTGGGCCAGGTCGGGGGGCAGGCTCACCACGTCCTGCTTCCGAAGGCGGTAGGTCACGTCGAGGCCGACGAAGGGTGGGACGTCTTCGAGGATTCGGAGGAGGACCTGATCCTTGGCCGGGTGCGTGGGGGCTTGCTTCGGCGCGGGGTTGTCGGCCTTGGCCTTCGCGGGCTGAGGAGGCGCCCTAGCGGGCCCCACTTCCCCTTTCCCGAAGACCCTCCTCCGGCTGGCGTCCAGGACGACCATGAGTTCCTCGAAGCTCTCTGCTTCCAAAGGGGTAAGCACGCCGGTGTCGGTGGTCGCCCCCGCCGCGGCGCTCCAGGCCATGAGGGCCATCTTCCGGCCCCGATACTGCCAGATCTGTTCACGGCGTTTGAGGACCTTCTTGAGCTCGTCCCGTAAGAGGGCCGCCTTCGCGGAGTTGGGGTCTCGGGCGGTTTCCTGGGCCAGGTCGGCCTCGAGGCCCGCAACGTAGGCCTGGACCCGCTCCCAGAAGTCGGGCTCCAGGGTCGTGAGACCCTTGCGCCGGCTCTCTCCGCGGTAGACCTGGAGTACCTGTTCCAGGCCGATTTCGTCCCCCGCCACGGTGGAACATCCGACGGTCCTTATTTGAGGGTGATGATGAAGGGTGAAGGTTAAGCCGTGTCGGGAACTGGAACCCTGCGGGGCGACCTCGCTCCATCCGGAGTTGGACATGAATCTCGAGGAGAGGGACCGTGAGATTCTCGAAACGCTGGGCGAGCTCTGCGAGCTTAGCCTGGAAATGCCCGTCATCGTCGAGGGGAAGAAGGACCGCGAGGCGCTACGTAGACTGGGCGTTCAGGGAACCCTGGTGCGCGTCCACGGGGGGACGACGGTCTTCCGTCTCTGCGAAACCCTGGCGGAGGAGCATGACCATGTCATCATCCTCACGGACTGGGACCGTCGCGGCGGACAGCTCTCTCGCCTTCTCCGCGAGGGCCTCGCGGCCAACGACGTCCGGGCGAACACAGAGATCCGGGCGCGTCTGGCGCGTCTCTGCAGGAAGGAAGTCAAGGACGTGGAGGGCCTCCGCCGACTGGTCGCTCGGATCCGACCGAGCTAAAGCGCGAGGCGCCGTCCTGTCAGGTCCGCCCAGATTTTCATTCCGGAAAATATAAATACACCGGGATCGAGTTGAATTTGCACAGGGCATCACCCTCAATATCACCCTATCCCCCTTCCCCGCCGAAAGTGTCGGCGAGCCTGGGAGCAAGGTAATCAGAGGCGTAATGCTGCCAAAGAGGTGACAGCATGGCAGTAGATCCTAGTACGACAAAGTATCAGATTCGCGCAAAGTTGGAGGCCGAGGGGGTCGTGGAAAAACCCGACGTCATCGGCGCAGTATTCGGACAAACGGAAGGGCTCCTCGGCGAGGAGCTGGATCTCCGGGACTTACAGAAGAGCGGCCGCATCGGCCGAATCGAAGTGGATGTCGTCTCGAAGAAGGGAATGACGGATGGATCGATTCTCATCCCTTCCAGCTTGGACCAGGTGGAGACCTCCATCCTGGCCGCGGGCTTGGAGACCATCGAGCGCATCGGCCCTTGTCGGGCGACAGTGAGCGTGGAAGGCGTGGATGACGTCCGCATCACGAAGCGGACCCAGGTCGTCGATCGGGCGAAGGAGATTCTCTCGGAGATGCTCGCGGGCTCCAAGGCGACCAGCGTCGACCTGAAGGAGGAGGTCCGCCAGGCCGTCCAGGTAGCGGAGATCGTCAGCCATGGGCCTGACAAGCTGCCTGCGGGTCCGAACGTGGAGGACACCGACGCCATCATCGTGGTCGAGGGCCGGTCGGACGTGTTGAACCTCCTCAAGGTCGGCATCAAGAACGCCATCGCGGCAGAAGGCACCCACATTCCCTCCGCCATCACGAACCTGTCCAAGGAGAAGGTCGTGACCGCCTTCGTCGACGGCGACCGGGGCGGGGACCTCATCCTCAAGGAACTCCTCCAGGTGGCGGAGGTGGACTTCGTCGCAAAGGCTCCCCGCGGCCGGGAGGTCGAGGAGCTGACCCAGAAGCAGATCATGAAGGCCTTACGGAACAAGATGCCCGCAGAGCAGTTCGTCGATATGTTTGGCCTTGGACCCAGCCGAGGGCCTCGCAAGGTGAAGTCGGCTCAGAGGCCGGCGAGACCAGCGAAGGAAGCGCGGGTGACGGGGCGCCCCGCCGAGAGGGTTCCGCCCAAGAAGGTTCCGCCCAAGAAGGTTCCGCCCAAGAAGGTTCGCGCTCCGGAGCCCGAGGTCAGCGTTCCTGAGGATCTTCAGGAGTACCAGGAGATTCTCCGATCCCTCCGAGGAACCACAAAGGCCCAAATCATCAAGGGTGGGAAGGCGAAACCCAAAGAGGTCGCCGTCCGCGACCTCGTGAACCTCATGAAGAAGGAGGGGAAGGGCGTCAAGGTTCTCGTCTTCGACGGCATCATCACCCAGCGCATCCTCGATATCGCGAGCGATAACGGCATGGAGATGGTTATAGGGGTCAAGGAAGGCAGCATCGAACAGCGGCCAGAGGGCGTCCGCGTCTATACCGCGGACGATCTCGCCGTGAAGTGAGGTGCTCCCATCGACTCCAAGGGCATCCTGGACGCCCAGAAGGGCTTCTCCTGGGAGGAGATGGAGACCACCGAGGACGTCCTGATTCCTCCCGACCCCCTGAATCGGGTGATTGGACAGGACGAAGCGGTGGGCCTCGCGCGCATCGCGGCCAAACAGCGTCGTCACCTTCTCCTCGTGGGGCCGCCTGGCACGGGCAAATCCATGATCGCCCAGGCCCTCGCGCTTCACCTCTCTCCGCCCAACGAGGAGATACGGGTCGTCCACAATCCGGAGAACCCCGAGAGGCCCCTTGTGGAAGTCAAGGGGCGTGAGGAAGCCCTCAGGGAGGAGTCGGCTCTCAAGGGGGCGGAGGGCGAACTGATCGACCCGGAGGAGGCCCCCATCAGCGTGGCGGAGCGCCTCCGGTATCGGTGCGTCCATTGCGGTCACTACTCCTCCCCCTCCGACGCGGTGTGCCCCAGCTGTTCCCGGCCCAAGGCGGCCGTCCAGAACATGGGGAACCCCTTCGGAGACCTGCTCAGCGGGATCATGGAGGTGACCCTGGGGCAGATGAGCCAGAAGGACCGCGTCACCACGACCCGGAAGCAGTTCGGGAAGGAGGAGGTCGTGGTCTACGAGCGCGCGGGCGAACTCATCAAGGTGCTCGACCAGAAGGCTCTGGAGAAGCGGCGGAAGATTGAGAAGGAGAGCCCCCACAAGGTGCTGGTCCCCCTGGAGCGCCACCCGTTCATCCTGGCCACGGGAGCCAGCGAGACGGAACTCTTGGGGGATGTGAAACACGACCCCTACGGCGGACATCCGCAGTTAGGGACCGAGCCCTACGTGCGTGTCGTCGCCGGAGCGATCCACGAGTCCCACGAAGGGGTCTTGTTCATCGACGAACTCCAGCAACTCGGCCCCCTGCAGCGATACATCCTCACGGCCATGCAGGAGAAGCGGATCCCCATTAGTGGCCGGAACCCGCAGAGCGCGGGGGCAAGCGTACGTGTGGATGCGGTTCCGTGTGACTTCATCTTCGTCGCGGCCTGCAACATTCAAGATCTCCCTTACATCCTCTCCCCGCTCCGCTCCCGGATCGTCGGATCCGGCTACGAGGTCCTCGTGGCGACCACCATGCCCGACAACGAGGCAAACCAGGCGAAGATGGCCCAGTTCGTGGCCCAGGAGATCGCGATGGACCGACGGATCCCTCACGCCTCCAAGGAGGCCGTGGAGGCGATCATCAAAGAGTCGCGCCGTCGGGCGAAGGAGCAGGAGGGGAAGAGCGGCTCCCTGACCCTCCGGCTTCGGGAGATGGGTGGCCTGATCCGGGCCGCCGGGGACCTGGTCGTGAACGAGGGCGGGGATCGTATCGAGGCGTCCCACATCGCCCAGGCCGTGAAGATTGCCCGCACCGCGGAGGAGCAGATCAAGGAGCGGTACGGCTCCTACGAGGGTGGCCTATCCAAGGACCTGACCGAGGCCCAGCGGGCGACAGCGCCCTACCAGTACTGGAACTACCACGAGTCGGACGACGAGCGGTACATCGGATAGGGGGAGGGCGGGGTGTCCTCAGCCGCCGATCAGGACGTCGTACCGGGCGTGACCTAAGCGAACCGCAGCCCGAAGGTCTTCTTGGGAAGTGACGACGAGATCGATGGAGATCGAATCGCCGGTCGCTCCTCGGGCCGTCTCCATGATTTCTCCGAGGGGGCGCGGGTCGCTCTCGCCCGGGAGTCGAAACTCGGTGCGCGCCAGGTCGGGGCGGTCTAGGAACGTCTGCTCTTCCCCCTCCGACATCTCAAGCGTAACGCGCAGCGGAACCTCCATGTAGGCTCGAAGGACGAGGTCGTCGTCGAAGGAGAAGGCCACGAAGTACGTGCCCAGCGCTTCGTCCCCGAAGCACGCCTCCTCCACCCCGGGAAGGCTCAGGACGCCGATCCGGAGATGAGAAGCCAAGTCCCGGGACGCGTCGGGCGCGTGACGCATCATCTCCTCCGCGCTGATCGCGTCCATCGGACGATGGGGAGATGGAGCTGGCCCGATAAGGGTACGAGGCGTGTCTTACTCCTTGGGGAGGGGTCTCCACAACTTGTACCCGTCCTCCCCGTCGGTGTAGAAGCGCGGGAGGAGATAGCGCACGGTGTAGCCCAGCCGCTTGTAGAACTCCATGGCCCGCTGGTTGCTGTTCCGGACCTCGAGTTCGATCGAACGGAGTCCCCGGCGGCGGCATCGACGGGTGAACACCTCCATGAGGGCCGTGCCGATGCCTCGGCTCCGCAGGTCCTCCCGCACCGCAAGCATGAGGATCCGGGCTTTGCCGGGAGACGAGACGAGGCCGGCAATGAAGGCAATGACTTCGTCCCGCCAGGACGTCACAATGAAGCCTTCGGGCCACCAGCCGTGGATGTCAAGGAAGAGGGACCCGGGGTAGTTCTCTCCCAGGGCCGTGTGGGTGAGGGCCTTGAGTTCCGCCACGTCCTCGGGCTGGAAGTCGCGGACGACGTACGCGGGAAATTCTTCGAGGGTGCCCTCCCGTTCAGCCGAAGACATACCACCTAATCCATGAATCCGGGCCCCCTAAGGGCTTTTCGGTGTGGATCCGGCCCTTGCCGGCCCTTTCGCCTTAATACCCGCTTCCGCCTCTGGCCGTTGGATCCGTTGAGTCGGTGGGTGTGAGGCAACGGGATGCCTGAGACGAGCCTCTTGGTAGTCGAGCTCTCGGGAGAGCACCCCAACCTCCCGATTGCCGAGGTGCTCGCCGTCCTCCGGGGCATGGGCGACAGCCCGAGGGGGGTCTGGGTGGAGCCGCGGGTCGCCGCCTTTCCATCGGAGGTGGATCTCCCCAAGCTCCTCGCCCGTCTCGCCTTCGCTCGGACCGCCGGGACGACCTGGTTGTGGGGCGAGATGGCGGAGATCCAGGCGCGACTCCCGTCCCTCGACCTGCAGGGAAAGCGGTTCCGGCTGCGTGTGGCCGATCATCTTGATGGCGCACCGAGCCGCCTGGAGTCCCGGCTCGGCGAGCTGCTCGCGGCCACGGGCGTCGTCGACCTAGAAACTCCCGAGGTGGACCTGCGGCTGGTCCGAGGGCGGCAAGCCTTTCTCTACCCGGTCTCCGCGGAGGTGAATCGGGGTGCATTTGAGACTCGAACCGCCCGAAACCGCCCGTTCGCCCGCCCCGTGGTCATGCACCCGCGTTTCGCCCGCGCCCTCGTGAACCTCACGGGCGTGACCCCGGGGGAGCTGCTCCTCGATCCCTTCTGCGGCACGGGGGGGATCCTCATGGAGGCCTTCCTGGTGGGAGCGCGTCCCGTCGGAGGAGACCTGCGGCAGGATGTCATCGAAGGGTGCAGACGAAACCTGCGACACTTTGGAATGGAGGCGGAGCTCTATGCCACCGACGTGGGGGAGGTCTCCTCGATGGTGAACCAAGCGGACGCGATCGCGACGGATCCCCCATACGGTCGGGGTGCCACGACGCGGGGGGAGGACCTGACGGACCTCTTGCGGCGTGCGTTCCGCGCGTTTCATGGCGTCCTCCGCAGAGGCGGGCGCTTGGCCATCGCCCTCCCCGACCCGGAGCTCATCGAACTGGGCCGACGCCACTTCGTGCTCTTGGAATGGCACAAGGTCCGCGTGCACCGCTCCCTGGACCGGTACTTCTGTGTCTTCCAGCGGTCCTAAACCTGGATGCTGAGGGATAGGACGATCTGGTCATGGTCAGCGAACGTCTCGGCCTGGAGTTGTCCCACGATTTCCAAGAGGCGCATGGACCCTGGGGGGACGAAGGAGGGAGCTCGGATGACCACCGTCCCCTCGGTCGACACACCGGCGTCTAAGGTGACCGTCGCGTTGTCACCGCCTATGTCCTCCTTATCGACGCGTTCGAAGAAGATGTCCCAGTCCCCGAGGTTCTCGATGGAGCTCTTGCTGAAGGTCAGGAGGATCACGGTGCGGACGTTGCCTGAGTTGTTCACGGTGAAGGTGTAGGCGGCCGTGAGGCCGCTGCTCAGGACCACGACATCATTTTCGATGGCCACCATGAGGGCACTGGGGTCCCGGAACTCCGCGTCCAGAGATACGGGGATCTCCTGGAAGGGTATCCAATGGAGGGATAGAACCAGGAGGACCAAAACCCCGACGCCCGCGAGCTTGCGGCCGACGCCCAGGCGCGTGATGTCGTTCAGGGGCGGGGGATGGCGGAGGCCGAGGAAGAGGACCAGAAACGCGAGGATGATCCAGGAGAAGAAGAACACGAAGCCCAGGACCAGCAGGATCGCGAAGGCGGCGTAGCTCAGGTACTTGGCTTTGTCCCCAAGGAGGGCCCGCGCGACGTGGCCCCCATCGAGTTGGCCCGCGGGGAGAAGGTTGAGTCCCGTGACCAGAAAGCCGACCCATCCTGCGAAGGCAGTGGGGTGAAGGAGGGCGTTGTCCGGGATCGGGATGGCGAAGAGCATGGCCTCGTAGAGGAACGGGAGGTTGACGACAAGCTGGCCGCCAATGTTCGTTCCTGCCAGTCGTGGATCGAGACCGTTGAGGTAGAGCCCCAGGAGGGTGACGGGCAGCGCCACGGCCAGCCCGAGGAGAGGGCCCGACATCCCGATGTCCAGGAGCGCCTTCTTGTTCGGGATGGGCTCTCGCATGCTGATGAGGGCCCCGAACGTCCCAAAGATGATCGGCGGGGGTGCGGGGATGAAGAAGGGTAGGGAGGCGGCGACCTTGTGTCGGCGTGCCACGATGAAGTGGCCCATCTCATGCGTTCCAAGGATCGCCATGAGAGGGAGCGTGAAGAACAGGCCGCCGAAGAGGGCGTTGGAGAGCGTGAAGAACTCCGCCGACCCGACGTATCCTGCCCAGTGGATCATCCCGGCGAGCAGGGTCGTTGCCAGAGTCGCCGCCAACAAGACGACGTTCACCCAGATTCCACGAAACCGGCGGGGGGGACTCCGCTGAACGTATAGGATGTGCTCCCCGCCTTCAAGGCGGAGCAGGGGGAGGTACTTCCCCCCTCGCATC
>JAJISK010000042.1 GCA_022848785.1 Thermoplasmatota archaeon | reverse complement strand
CCTGCTATTTAGGCCTTTGATCGGGGTCTCCCCTCACGCGGGGAAGAGGCGGAGCAAGGCGAACACGGTGAGGCCCATCAGGGAACTCGCCATCCATAGGGGGACGATGATCCGACCCACACGGGGGTGGAGGGTGGCCCCGACATGGTTCAGCGGTCGGCTCAGCCCCACGAGAAAGTTGTAGATGACCGGGGGTACGGTGGCCGTTGAAATGGCCAGGTGAACCAGGAGGAGGGGGAGGTACACCCCCAGATAGAGGCCTTCCGGCCCCCCGAACGCCAGGGTCCCCGAGAGGAGCTGTCGAGTGACGTAGAGCGCCAGGAACGAGACGATGGAGAGGAAGGCGAGCTCCATCAGCGCCCGGTGACGCAATCGGTTTCCGGCCCGGATGGACAGCCAGCCCGTCGTCAGGAATAGGAACGTGAGCGCGTTCGCAACGGCGGTGAGGACCGATAGCGGCGGCCCAAGTTCCGGGGCGGGCGGAGCCCCTCGCGGGGCAAGGAGGAGGAGTCCCAGCGTCAGGTAGATTAACCCACTGACAAGGGCAGCCCAGATCCCGGGCCGGTTCCCCACAGTCCGCGGGAAGCGGAAGCCCGACTCCTTCGACGGGGATGAGCGGGTGTCCAGTTCCGAAGGCACGATCGTGGGAGGGTCTGCCGCGCCAAAAGCTTGCGCCAAGGCCCCGGGACTGCCGATGGGAGACGACCGTCACCCCGTCCTCAGCCCGAAGGCCGCCAACCCCAGGCCGACGACCGCGACCCCCGAGCCGATGGCAATCCAGGTAGGTCCGATCATGAACGTCGTTGGGAGGAAACCGGCCCCCTGGAGGGCGAACACAAGACCCATGAGCAGGATCAGGACCCCGGGGATCAGGAGGATGGGACGCATTGATGCCTCGAGTCCTCCAACTCTGAAAAACATTTTCATCGTCGGGGTACGGCCAGGCGCGAAGACGGTTATAGCGAGGCGACCTTGAGCCTCCATGGGCCTCCTCGAGGGCCTGAGGCGCGGGATGCGCCGTCTGCCCTGGGGGCGATTCGGCGCCGGCATCGTGGCGGGAGCTGGGGCCCTTGCCGTCAGTTACCTGCTTCGCCTTCTCGGCCTCGGGGTCTTCCTTCCCGAGGTGGCCGTCGGATTCGTGATCGACGCGATCCCCGGAGCCATCGAGTCCTTCTTCATCCAGGCCATGGGTGAGGGCGCCAAGCTTCTGGGCCTCCTCGTGGCCATCTCGCTCTCCCTGGCCCTCGCGGGCCTCCTGGCCCCGTTCTTTCCGTGGGTGCAGACCAAGGCTCCCGGGCGGTGGGCCCCCATCGCGATCTTTGCCCTCGGCTATGCTGGTGCGGCCCTCCTCGTCGTCCTCCCCCTCCTGGGAGGTGGGTTCCTCGGCAGCAACACCTCTTCCGGCATGGGGCCCGCGGTCTTCAGCCAGCTCATCGCCGGCTGGATCTACGCCGCCGTCCTCGACTACTTCCTCGTGGAACTGCCGGTGCGATACCCGGAGGGCTTCCAGCCCTCGCGTCGCCAATTCATCGTCGGGGTAGCCGCCGCGGTCGTTCTGTCTGCAGTGGCCTTCCTAGGCCTGAGCGGCCTCTTCCCCGGGCGCCGGCGCCTGGCCTTCGCCTCCGTGGGCGACATGTTTGACAATGAGGTGACGCCCACAGGGGACTTCTACGTCGTCACCAAGAACCTCGTGGACCCCGTCGTCGACAGGGACTCTTGGCGCTTGGTAATCGACGGACTGGTCGCGAACCCACGGTCCTACACGTACGACGAACTCGAGGCTCGGTCGGGCGCCGAGGAACTCATCACCCTCGAATGCGTCAGCAACGAGGTCGGTGGGGACCTCATGAGCACTTCCCGGTGGCAGGGCGTCCGCCTCGCCGACCTCCTTCGGGACGCCGACCCCGAGGTCCGGGCGGATTGGGTCGCCTTCACGTGTGCCGACGAGTACACGGTGGCGATTCCCCGGAACAAGGCGGAGGAGATGACCACCCTCGTGGCGCTCAAGATGAAAGGCGTGCCGCTGCCGGGAAACCACGGCTTCCCGGCCCGGGTGGTGGTCCCTGACCTGTACGGCATGTTCTCGGCCAAGTGGCTGACGCGGATCACCCTCGTCGAAGGGGAATTCCTGGGATTCTGGCAGCGGAAGGGATGGACCAACCGCGGGGAGGTCCGTCCGAAGGCCGTCATCGCCACCCCCGCTCCCGACGCAGTCGTTACGTCCCCCGTGATCCTGGGAGGGGTGGCCTTTGCGGGCGCGAGGGGCGTCTCGGGTGTCGAGGTCAGCACGGACGGCGGGATGACCTGGTCCCTCACCACCCTACGCTCACCGCCCCTGTCGCAGCTCACCTGGGTCCTCTGGACCTTCGACTGGAGGCCCCCCGCCGGGGGCTCCCATCGAATCCTCGCGCGGCTCGTGGACGGGGACGGCCAACCCCAGGACCCCACGGCCTCGGGCCCCTTCCCCGACGGGGCCTCGGGCTACGACGCCATCGTCCTCCACGTTTCGGGTTGAGAGTCCCAGACCAGCAACCTTAAGCCTCCCACCTCCTAGGTCGACGCCCCCATGATGTCCGGCGGCCCGCGCGAATTCCTTCTGCAGCAGATCCAGACCGGGGTGGGATCCGCCCCGCCCGACGTCATTGCGGACTGGCTCGAGGGAAAGATGAGCATCGTGGACATCCTCTTCGAGCCCAACCGAGAGTTCCTTCGGAACTTCAAGGACCAGGCCCTGGACGTCGTCCGAAGCGTCTCGGGTGCCGACATTCGGGACGCGTGCCTGCGCGCCGCCCCACACCTCGCGGACATCTGGTACTCCCCGGCCGCCACGGCCCGATTCGAAGGGGAGATCGCCATCATGACGCGGTTCGTGCGGGAGCTGTAGCGGCTCCTCCCCGAGCCGTTTATCCGTTAGGCCATCGTTCCTGGACGGGGACGAATGGTAGACGCGGCCCCCGCTCCGGTGCGCATTGTCCATTTCGCTGACCCCTGGTGCTGGTGGTCCTGGGGCCTGGAGCCTCTCCTCCGACGCCTGAAGGCGGTATACGGGGATAACGTCGAGATCGTTTATCGCATGGGAGGCGTCTTCGACGACATCGACGATTGGCGAGACCACTACGGGGTGGATGAGGAGGCGACCGTCACGTGGGTCCAGGAGTCGATCGGCATCACGGGTAACCCCTTGGAGCCCGACTTCTATCGCAAGGCAGGCTGCCGAACGACCTACCCGGCCTGTCTCGCCTTCAAGGCCGCGCAGGCCCAGGACCCCCGTAAGGCGGAGCGCTACTTCCGCCGCCAGATGGAAGCCTTCCAGGTCGAAGCCCGGCCGGCGACGGAAGGCGAGCTGGTTCGCCTCGCGGAGGAGGTGGGCCTCGATGGGAAGCGCCTCTTGCAAGACCTCTATGGCCCCGAGACGAAGGCGGCGTTCCTGAAGGACAAAGAGGCCATGCGCACCGAGAAAGTGAACTTCCTGAGTCTCCTGATCGAGGCAAACGGCCAGCGAATCGTGAAGGGCGAGGTGTTCACGGCGGAGCCCTATGAGGAGGAGATCGACCGCCTGGTCCCCGACCTCCCCAAGCGGGCCCCCGCCGACATCCTGGAGTACCTGGAGACGGTGGAGGGACACCTGATCTCGGCGCACGAGATCGCCGAGGTCTTCCGCATCGCGGAGGACGACGCCCAGGACCGGCTCGAGAAATTGGCCGACGCCGGCTTCCTCGAGGCCCAGGCCTTCGAATTCGCTCCTTTCTGGTTGGCGAAGACCGTGGAGGTGGAGACGTTGCCTCTGGACGTGGTGCGGATTTCCCACGTCCCCCCGGAGGCCCAGATCGAATCGAAGGAGGATCTCATGCCGATCGTGACGGCGGCCGTCCAGAACCTCTACACGCAGGTCGCGACGAGCCCGGAGAAGGAGTACCACTTCCCCCTGGGCCGGGAGGCGCTGGAGCACGTGGGGTATCCCTCCGATGACGTGGACCGACTCCCCTCCACAGCCGTCGAGTCGTTCGCGGGGGTGGGATACCCCTTCGTCGCCGGGGTCATCCGGGAGGGCGATGTCGTCCTGGACATCGGATCGGGCTCCGGGACGGACGTCCTCGTTGCGACACTGAAGGTGGGACCGAAGGGGAAGGTCTACGGCCTCGACATCACGTCCGCCATGCTGGAGAAGGCCCGGAAAAATGCGGAGGCGATGCATGCGCACAACGTCGACATCCTGGAGGGGAACGCGACGGAGATCCCGCTCCCCGACGCCTCCGTGGATGTGGTGACCAGCAACGGCGTGCTCAACCTTGTGCCCGACAAGGAGGCCGCCTTTCGGGAGATCGCCCGCGTCCTGAAGCCCGGGGGCCACCTCCAGGTCGCGGACATCGTCGTGCAAGAGGACGTCGGAGCGGTGTGTGGCATCAACCCCCAGCTTTGGGCGGACTGCATTGGGGGCGCGGCCGTCGAAGCGGAGTACATGGAGACGATCAAGGAGGCCGGTTTCGTCGAGGCCCGGGTCCTCAAGCGCCTCGACTACTTTTCCCTGAGCCGGTCGGATGCGACCAAGCGGATTACGCGGACCTTCGGCGCCGAGAGTGTGGCGTTGACTGCGCGCCGGCCCTAGGGGTCCCTTGCCCCCATCTCAACGGGCTCGCCCTTCCTAGGTGGATCGACGGAGCGCCGTGAGGATGGCGTTCTCGGTTCGAAGGACGCCGTCGGGGGTCCGGAGAGACTCCAACCGCTGTTGAATTTCCGCCTTGGTGCCCTCGGGGAGCGCCTCATAGGCATCCTCCTTCCCCTGGACGAGGCGCTCCAGGAGCTCCTCCTCGGTGTCGTAATAGGTCCGAACCTCGAACTCTGCCTCCCCCAGGAGGTCGAACTTCTCATCGTACAGGGTCGTGTACTCCAGGGCGAAGCGCGCGTCGGAAACCCGGGCGCTTCCCTCGTCCATGACGAGGTCTCGCTGCTCTCCCGTGATCAGGTAGGTGAGCACGCCTCGCGCGAAGGGCTGATAGAGGGAGGGCTGGAGGTTCACCAGGCATCCCCCCGGTCGCAAGACCCGCCATGCCTCGTGGAGGGACGCCTGCATGCTCTCGGTGGACGCCATGCAGCAGAGGGACCACGAGAAGAACACGACATCGAAGGTGCGATCGGGGAAGGGAAGGTGTTCCCCCGTCCCGACGGCGAGGGTGATGTGCGGACGAAGATCGGGTGGGATGGCACGCCAGCCACGTTCCACGTCGGCGGCCGCCGGGTCGATGCCGAATGCGTTCTTCGCCAACGACACGAGACGGGTCGTAAGCCTCCCGTCCCCGCAGCCCACGTCCAGCAGGCGGTCCCACCCCAACGAGACGAAGCGTCGCATCGCTCCGAGCTCTGCATCCTCCGGGTCGACGCGTCGCCCCATCTAAGCTTCCCCGCTTGTCGGTGGAAACCGTCGGCGGTAAAAAAGGGTCCTCGGTAGGGGCCGGTGACCGCGAACCGCGTTGCCGGAAAAAGACTAAACCCCGCTTCGGCGTTGCTCCAGACGTGAACGACTCCGACCGGGAGCTGCTGACGGGGATGGGGAACTGCTACGACGTATGCGGGGAGGACTTCGAGGAAACCGTCCGCATGGTTTCGAGTGCGCGCGGTCTCACGCCGGACGTTGTGAAGGCCCGTCTGAGTCGAATCCGGGAGGAGTGGGGGGCATCGGGGACCTATCAGGCTCTCCGGGCCCGTCTCCCCGACGATTTCCCGTTCTAGGACACCACGCCACGATGAGCGTGGCAAGTCAACCTTAAGGCAGGTTCGGGCGTAGGCCCCGCTCGCGGGGAGCTATCGTGCGTTGCATGGTCTGCGGGCGGTCGTCCGACACGTACTCGGCCCTGGCCCGACACTTTCTCAAGCGGGCCGCGTCCAGCGACCCGGACCACGTCATGTGGCTCAACCGGAACATCACGAAGCAGAAGGTCGGCGAGGAGGAGCTGTCCGGACGGCTGGAGGCCTTTGCCACGGATGCGACCACGCTTGCGTCCTGGATGAAGCGGACCTTCATCGAGAGGTTCTACGGACCCCGGCCCCATCCCTTCGTCCTCGCGCTGCAGCGGCCCACCCGGGCCACCCTCCTCGGGTACGTCGTGGAACACCAACACTTCCTGCGCCAGTGGGTCCGCTCCGCCGCCAGCGTCATCGCAAAGACCGATCGGCGGGACGCGACACTATACGAGATCGACAACATCGTCACGGAGTTCGGAGGACAGGGGCCCGATGCGCCGGGCCACTACGAGCTCCTCCTACGCATGGGCGAGGCCCTGGGGCTCCCGCGAGAGGACGTCCTGTCAACCAGTCCCCTTCCACGAACGAAACAGGCCCTGAACTTCTGGGCCAAGCTGGCGGAACGGGGTCATTGGGTCGAGATCATGGCGGCGATGCACGGCCTCGAGCTGATCGCGAACCGCGATCTCGTGGAGGAGGGGGCCTCCATGCGCTACTTCGACCCCGCGATCCTGGAGGACGAGGCGGTGCCTCAGGCGGTCAAGGACTTCCTGCGCGAGGGGTACGAGGCGGATGTCGCCCACTCGGAGGAGGCCCTCGCCCTCGTCGAGAAATACACGAAAGAGTTCGGACTGCAAGATCGGGTCCGAGCCGCGTACCTCCAGTCGCTGGATGCCTTCGACGAGTATCTGAACGCCCGCCTCGAGCGGGCGCGAGACTATGAAAGTGCCTGAGGCCGCCTGCGCGCTGTGCGACTCCGAGTGGGGGGACCACTGGGAGGAAGTCGATGGTCAACGGATGTTCTTCTGCTGCTGGGTCTGTGCGCGGGCCTTCGACCATATGGTCCAGGAGGTCAAACGGCGCACGGGCTGGGAAGCCCTGGACGAGGTAAAGATTGAGGGGGATTACCGCGGTAGGGAGTGTGCTGCCGTCCGAGGCGCCGAGGCGTACCGCTTCCGCCTTCGGTTCGACCCCGAAACGGGGGAACTCCTCGTCTTTGAACCGATTGCGTCGGTCTAGGGCTCCCGCTCAAGGATTGCCAAACAGCGCTCTCCACCAATCGAGGTGGAAGAACCGGCTTCGCGAGTCTACTCCTCTTGTTGCTCCGCCGACTTCCAGATCGCCAGAGTGGTGCCCTCGGGATCCTTGAAGACCGCGAACCAGCCCTGTCCGGGCACTTCGGCCTTGGGAACGATGACCTCGCCTCCGGCGGCTTCGATCTCCTTGGACTTCGCGTCGACGTCCTCCACGAGGATGTAGTTCAGGGCGCCCCTGTCGAACTGACCCTCCTGCGGGACGAACAGACCCCCACCAGGGCCGTTCGCGGTCTCAAACAGGGTGTAATCCATCTCGGGGACGTCTTGGAACTTCCATCCAAAGAGGTCCCCGTAGAACTTCTTCGCGCGGTCCCTGTCTTTGACGGGGAACTCGATGTGTACAATGCTACCGGGTTTGGGTGCTTCTGCCATTAGCTTCCTTCCGTGGCGCTTCCACCCCCGACTCGATTTTAAAGCTTCGGTGGAGGAGGGTGAAAGAGAGTGTGTTGGGCGGTCCGCTACGGACCACGGTCCTCCTCCTCCCGGAGGATCTTCTCCGTCTCCTTCTGCACCCAACCCCGCCCAAAGCTGCGGCGGGCGCTGAGGTGGTGGACGCCCACGAAGATGCCCCAGAAGAAGATGGGCAATGCGGGCCAGAAGATGACGCCGTTGGGAACCCCGTGAAGATCGGGTGTCGACGAGACCGGCGTTCACGGCGACGTACCAGCCGCGGTGCCATAGGAACCCGTGCCGCTTCCTGCGAGCGCTCGGGCCCGCCTCCCGCCGGAGACCCGTCGTAGAAGAGATTGAGGACGAAGCCGTCGCCCCAGGCTAGGACCTCCGCCGTCCGGCCTACGCCCAGCCGGGTTCCTCGGATAAGCTCCCTCGCGGGTGACCGTTTGACAGGTAAAGAGGCCTCTCGGGAGACGAGCCGCCCGTCGACCCGCTCCCCTGCGTCCTAACGGGACCCAATGGCCGTTCCCTCGAGGGGATAGCCGGCCTCCTTCCACTCTTGCAGCCCGCCGTCGAAGTGGTAGACGTGCTGGAAGCCGGACTTTTCCAAGACGTTCGACACCACGCGGCTCGCCGCACACGCGCGGTCGGAGCAGTAGCACACGATCTCATCCTCCGGGTCTAGGAGTGCCTGGGCCCGATCCTTGTCCGCCACCCAAACGGATCCGGGGATGTGTTCGGCCTCGAAGTGCCACTCGTTCATCGTCATGACGAGCTTGAAATCGTCGCCCCGGTCGATCTTGGCCTTGAGATCCTTCGCGCTGAGTATCTTCACCATCCGCGTCACCCGGGATTCGGGTCTCCCGCCCGTCCTCTCCACGAGGGTCGCTTATTTGTCAGCTTCGCTGCCTGGGCGTGGATTCTCGGAGCCTTCCCGAAGGGAGAGGAAGGCGACGACTTGAAGGA
>JAJISK010000041.1 GCA_022848785.1 Thermoplasmatota archaeon | reverse complement strand
GCGGATCGGCGACGAGGCTGTCGTCCGGTATGGGGACGAGGTCCGGGCGATCGGCGTCGCGCGCATGAGTCCCCTGGAGATGACCGCGAGCAGCCGGGGAGAGGCGATCCATGTGCGGCATAAGGTGAGGCCCCCCGCGTCGTCGGCCGCTTGACAGGGTCCGGGTTTCACTTTCACCCACCCCCCCACTCGCGCCTTTTATACTCCCCTCCGGTGGTCGAGATGAGACGATGAGCAAAGGAGAGCACTACAGCTGGGAAGAAGTCTATCGGGCATACGGATGCTCGCCGCGCTACGGCGAAGAGGACTGACCTGATCATCCCATCCCCTGGGGTAGGCAGGGTTGCGACCTTGCCTTCCCATCCTTTTCGGCGTCGGCAAAGCCTTAATCACAGCGCGGTTCTCGCAGGGCGGCAGGCGTAGTCTAGCCTGGTAGGACCTTGGCCTTCCAAGCCATCGAGGAAAGCCAATCGCCCGGGTTCAAATCCCGGCGCCTGCACTTCTCAAGGAAACGGGGATTCTCGTCCAGACCCAAGGGCATCGATGGCGCGAAGATTTACAGGGACCGAGGGCCCCCGGACTTCCCTCGGTCCTCGTTGGGCTCAGTAAGGCTCAAATAGCGAAAGCCCAGATACGGCCGCCGGAAGGGATGGGAATGGTGTCCGACGATTCGACGTCCAGAGGGCTCTCTCGCTCCAAAATCCGGACGGGCCTGAAACGAGCAGCCCGCCACTTAAACAGGGAAGAGCGGGACCCGGCCCGCGATGCCCTGCGATCGGCCTTGGATCAGTTTCCAGACTCCCTGGACGTGTCTGATCCAAGCATCCTTAAGCTGATACTCCAGGCTGCCGAGGTGGCGGCAGCCCTCGATGGCTCTGTGAAGATCGCCAACTTGCTCCGGGCCTACCTGAAACACGACCCCAAGAATCCCAGAGCGTATGGCGCCCTGATCCGAACTCTGCTCGCGGCCCGGAAAGAGGAGGACGCGCTGGGCGCTTGCGAGGAGGGCCTCGCCCAGCTTCCGGGGACCGACTCCCTGCACCTCTTGAAAGCCGATGTCCTTCGCCGGCTGCATCGCGACGAGGAGGCCTTGGAGGAGCTTTGGGACGTGGCGAAGGGAGGCGTGGCGTGGCGTGAGGCGCTGGTGGAAGTTGCGGACATACGAGGACCAGGGGCTCGCCTTTCCGCGGTCCGGGGGAGTCGGCTGGAAGACGAGGGCGACGCGCGGGCTGCCCTGAAGTCCTATCAGGACGCCCTTGACGAGGATCCCCGGTGTGTGGACGCGTTGGAGGGGCGGGCCCGCATCTTCCTAGCAGAGGGGAACGTCGACGCGGCCTTCGAAGCACTTCAGGAATCCCTTTCCATCGAATCGACGCGCGCGTCCGTCTGGGAAATGAAGGCGCGTGTGGAAGCGGGGCGCGGGGAGGAGGGAGAGGCCATCCGGTCCCTTCAAGTAAGCCTACGCTACGACCCGCGGCAGATCGACGTCGTCGTGCTCCTGGGGGCCCTCCTACACAAGGCGGGTCGGGACGACGAAGCCTCGGAATGCTACCGGTCCGCCACCGAGGTGGGTGGGGATGACGTCAACTACCTCACAGGGTGGAGGGAGGCCCTCGCCGCCTTGGAACAATGGGAGGAGTATCGTCTCGTTACGGGCCGCCTTGAGAAGGCCAGCTCCGGTCGTCCGGACCTCCGTCTCGACGTCGCCCGGAGCTGGCTCGAGACCGGCGAGACCGGGAAGGCCGAGGCGATCCTGTCGGAGGCGCTGGCGGCCGGCTCGGATGGCGCCTCGCTCCGCAAGGCGGGGGAGCTGGCGCTACGCATGGAGACGTGGGAACTTGCCCATCGGGCGGCGGAGACCACCCTTCGCGGGCATCCGGACGACCGAGCCGGACTCCGATGTCTCGCCCTTGCCCTCCAGGGCTTGGATCGGGACACCGAAGCGCTCAAGGTCCTCAACCGGGGCATCCGCCTTTACGGCGGCCTCGAGTTTCTCCAAGTCAAACGGGAGATTCTGCACCAGCGCGACGACCCCAAGGAACTCTTCCGTTGCTGCAGCGCCATCCTCCGGTTGACGCCCGGTGCGGTGGAGGTCTACCTGGAAATGGCCTCCCTCGCCGCCACCCAGGGAAAGACACGCCGTGCGATCGGCGTCTGCGAACGGGGGCTCAAGGCCGTCCCGGGGAACGTGGACTTGCGTCTGAAAAAGGCGGAGCTGCTCCACGAGGACGGACGGCCGGGCGAGGCCTACCGCTTGTACGACGAGGTGCTGGCAGCCGAACCCGCCAGCGCCGTCGCCTGGAAGGGCCGCGCCCGCGCCCTCTTCGCGCTCAAGGACTTCCAAGGGAGCGCCACGGCGTACGCCCATGCGGCCGAAATGGGCGATGATCCGGAGAGCTGGTACCACCAGGGTCTCTGCTTCCGGGCGATGGAACAGCCCGAAGAGGCGCTCCAGGCGTTCGACAGAGCGGTGGCCGACGGCGGTGAGGGTCTCTGGTGGACGGCTCGAGGGCTCTGCCTCCAGGAGTCCCGACGGGTCCGTGAAGCCCTCTACTCCTACGAGCAGGCCCTCGAGGCCGAGGCCTCGTTGGATCGTGCGACTCTGGGGCTGGCCGAGTGCCTCCTCGAACTGGACGACCCACGAGGGGGACTTCGGGTCCTGGAGAAAGCTTCGGGGGATCCAGCCTACCAACGCGACTTGCTCCTCGTCCGGATTCGTTGCCTCGGAAATCTGGGGGAGTTTACCGAAGCCCTCGAGGCGGCCGT
Source organism: Thermoplasmatota archaeon (assembly GCA_022848785.1). The sequence continues at coordinate 5,736 of JAJISK010000041.1, read as the reverse complement.
CGCCCTCACGGGGAGCCAGCCCACCGAGGCGGAGGGGTGGATGTTGCGGGCCCGCTTGGCTCGGTCTCTGGGACTCACGACGGAGTCCCGCCTGAGCTGGTCCGAAGCCGTCAAACTCATGCCGCAGGACCCCACCCCGAAGGTGGACGAGGCGGTCATGTTGCTCGAGTTGGGGGACGCGGAGGGAGCTTTGCGCCTCAGCGACGAGGCGTTGGCGTTGGATCGTCGAAACGAGCGAGCCGCCCTCTCCCGTGCGGAGGCCCTGGCAGCCCTCGGAAACCATGAAGCCGCCATCCGCGCCTTCGACGCGGCCCTCGCCTTGCAGCCAGGCATGGAGGAGGCCGTTCGGGGGAGGGCTCTGAGCTTCGCCCAGAGCGGCGAGTTCGAGAGGGCGTTTCACGATGTGGCGGAACTTGAAGCTCACAGCCCGGCGAATGTCCAGACCTCCCTTTGGAAGGCCCGCATCCTGTCCGAAGCGGGGCGTTGGGAGGAGGCCCTACAGGCCGTCAATCAAGCCCTTCACTACGGCGGAGGGGATCCCGAGTCCCTGGCGGCCAAGGGGCGTGTCCTGGGCGAGCTGGACCGCGCGGAGGAAGGCATCAAGCTCCTCCGGAGCGCAGTGCCCGAGGATCACCTCGATCCCGTCGTGACCGACACCCTCGCCGCCCTCCTCATCCGGGAGGGTCACCACGGGGAGGCCCTCGAATTGCTCGCTTCCCCGTCCTCCTCCCAATCCCGGGGACCCCAAGCCACCCTCCTTCTCGCGGAAGCCCTCGGCGGCCTCCGACGCTGGGACGAAGCCTGGGAGGTCCTCGCAACCGCGTCGGGGGTTGCCCCCGTCCCCACGGCCACGTGGATTCACCTGTCCGCCCTCTATGAGCAGCAGGGCGATGGGGTGGGGGCGGTCGCGTGCTACGACCGGGCCCTCGAGGCAGACGCCCGCGACCCGGAACTTTGGAAAGGAAGGGGGCGCCTCTACGCCCAGCAGGCACGTTGGCGCGACGCCCTCGAGTCCTTTCGGGCGGCGGACGATCTCGGGGCAGAGGACGAGGAAGTCCTTACGGATCTCGGACGTGCTTACGCGGAAGTCGACCGCTTCGACGAAGCCCGCGAGGCATACGACCGGGCCTTGGCCCTCAACCCGGCAAGCAGTCAGGCGGCCCGGGGCCGGGAGGAGGTGGAAGAGCGGAGATATGCCCACCTCGTAGAAGGCCATGCCTTCCGGGTCCTGCAGTTCGAACTTACCCGCGGGCGGTCCGCGACGAAGGAGGAGGCTTTCCGCTACTGCAACGTGCCCGTGGAGCTGCTCCCCGACGTCTTGCGCTACGTAAACGAGCCCTCTCCCCTGGACATCTTGTCCCTCGATGAGGGAGAGGTCCGCACCCTCGAAACCCGCTCTCGGGACGTGCTTGTCCGTCACGAAGGGACGGGTCTCCCCCGGCTATCCGAGGTGGTTCACGCCATTCCGGAGATGCCTCCTGTCGAGGCGCGGCGGGTACTCGACTACATCCAAGGGGTGGTCGATACGGACCTTCCCCAGGAGGACACCCCCGGGCTGGAACGTCTCATGAAGATCGCCATGGAGCTTCCGGATCAGGACCGCGAGACCCTCATCCTCGCCCGAGAGCTTGGCGTGGGGGCGCACAAGGCGAAGATGGTGGAGCTCGCCCTACAGCATTTCGAGGCGGCGCCTTCTCAGCGCGCGGGCAGGACGGCACGCGCCACCGTTCCGCCGTCTGGCAACCGCTGTCGAAAGCACGGCACGGAAGGGCTCTACCAGCACCTCTGCGGGCAGTACCTCTGCAGCGCCTGCATCGTGGGAGGCCGATGCCCCATCTGCCGCCACCCCGTCTCGGCCACGCCGAGCCAGATGATGCGTCGCGGAGACGAGGACGCCGGTGGCCCTGGTGGTTACTGAGACTCCCCGAGCTGGAAGATCCACTTCTCGCGATCCGGGATGAGCTGGCGGAGAATCTGGACGGCCTCGGCCTCCGAGAGTTTCAGGAAAACGGCTCCCACGTGCTTGCAGAAGAGGCCCCCACCGGAGCGCCGCTCCCAGTCGGGACATGTGTGAGCGATGCGCTTGTCCGCGAGGTCGACCCGGACGGGGTACCGCTTCACTTGTCCCTGCAGCACCCCGTCCGACCGGTCCACCGCCACCTCGCCGATGGCCAGGGCCCGTTTCAGGCGGTCCTCGCCCAGGAAGAAGACCAGCAGGTCTCGGAGGGTCATCTCCTCCAGGTCCTTGTCGAAAGGGATCACCCGGTCCTCAAAAGAGCGGCCTTCCACCACCCCGAAGCGGCGCAAGGCCTGGCCGATGCGCCAGTCGATGTATGCCTGTTCCTCCTCCGTGTACTTCGCCCGGTTCTCCGGCTGATCGAAGTACCGGCGGGCGGCCCGGGTGTGAAAGGGGGTGTGGACCGGGTACTTCCAGTTCGCCGGGTCCGCGTAGTGTTTCGGATCCTTGGGATGGTCCTCCCGCGGTCCTTCCCGCCCATCCGGCTTGCGCTCTGGTACCCTCCCCACGGGCATCCGAGAGGAGAGGGAGGGACGCCATATCTACGTTCCCTCACCGCCTGCGAAACCGTCGGATCACAAGCAGCGTCACGAGGACCCCGATGCCGATCGTCCCTCCGACCACCAGCGGCAGGGCCAAATCCACCCCGGGCCGAGCCTCCACCCCGAAGAGGCGGGTCTCGGGATGGAGATCGTGCCAGGCGAACCAGAAGCCGTAGAAGAAGCGGACCGGGTCCAACGCCCCGCCGGACCCTCGTCCCGTCGCGATGGCGTAGCGGCCCCCCTCCTCGTCGATGAGTTCGTTGAGGACCGGGTCCACCCCAAAGACGTGACCCCCCGCGTCATACACATGGACGCTCGGGGGCAGCGTAGGACGGTCGGGATCGACGACGACCGTCGCGACGAGGGGTATCCCCCCCACCGTCTCCACGACGGCCCGCCGGTCCAGGAGCTGGGGGAGGGGGATGGCCCACGCGTCCTCCCCTCGTTCCACCCCTGCCACGAACGTCTTGGGATGGAGCCGTGTGTCATTGAAGAGGATAGGGGCATAGGTGTTGTTGCCGGCCTGGAATTCGGCGTAGGGGTTGACCCCGTACCCCTCGAAGCCAGCGGGCACGGGGCACGGGGCCGGGCACAGGACTTCCCCCCACGGTCGGCCCACTACCTTGGTGTCGGGGTGAAGGGCCTTCCACTCCCCGAAAGACATCCGGGCGGTCGGCAGGAAGCGGAGGCGCGTGCCGTGGTAGGTGCCGTTGATGGCCTCCCCGAGAATCTGGGGCCACAAGCTCTGGGTCTCCACGTCGAACATGACCTTGTTGTTCCGGTAGAGGAGGCCCGAGGTGCGGAAGGTGAGGACGGTTCCACTCACGTTCCGATCGTTGGCGATGGCGGAGCCGCAGAGGGGACAGTAGGAGACCACGACGGGCACCCCGTCCACCACGTCGTTGATCACCTCGTGCCAATTCATCAGCTTAAGCGGATAGGCGTGGGACTCGTTCCCGATTGCCAGGCCCACGACTTCGTCTTGGGGCAACACGTAGGGGGCGTCGTTGAACTGGGGCTCGGTGATTGTATCCAACACGTCCCAGGGCGCAATCCAGACCAGCTCGTCGAGATCGACGTGGCTAGCCAAGGCGGGGGTCGCCATGACAAGGCCGGGGAGGAGGAGAAGGAGAGGGGCGAGCCGAGTGGCCCTGGCCATGCACCTCAAACTACGAGCTCCTCCGCTTAAAGAGTTGGCCAGAGGGGCGAGGAAGAGCCCGGACCTGAGCAAGCTGCCGATCCCGTGATTAGAGATCTCCGCCTCGGAGAATCTCCCGGGCAATCACGAGCCGCTGAATCTCGCTCGTCCCTTCCCCAATCTCCGTCAGCTTGGCATCCCGGAACATTCGCTCGACGGGGAAGTCTTTGATGTAACCGTAGCCCCCGTGGATTTGGACCGCTTTTGTGGTGATCCGCATCGCGGCTTCGGAGGCGTAGAGTTTCGCCATGGCCGCCTCCTTCTTGAACGGAAGGCCCGCCTGCTTCCGGTGGGCCGCCCGGTACACGAGCAAGCGCGCCGCCTCGAGCTGGGTGGCCATGTCGGCAAGCATGAACTGGATTGCCTGGAAATCGTAGATGGGCTGCCCGAAGGACTCTCGATCAAGGGCGTATCGGAGGGACGCGTCGAGGGCACCCTGGGCCAGGCCGACCGCCATGGCCCCAATGCCGATGCGCCCCCCATCCAGCACGCGAAGGACGTCGGGGAACGCACCGTGCAGCTTCCCCACCAGGCGATCCTCCGGGACCCGGCAGTCCTCCAGGTCTATCTGGGAGGTGGAGGAGGCACGGACTCCAAGCTTGTCTTCATCCGGCCCGATGGAGAGGCCGGGGGTGCCTCGGTCCACCGCGAATGCGCTGACCCCGTGGGCGCCACGCTCCCCCTCAGTGCGTGCCATCACGACGAGGACCCCCGCGTGGTTGGCGTTCGTGCAGAGGCTCTTTCCTCCGTTTAGGACCCACTCGTCTTCGTCCTTCACCGCCCTGGTTCGCATGCGAGAGGCGTCGGATCCGGACGTTGACTCGGTCAGAGCCCACGCGCCCATGTAGTCTCCTGCGGCCAGGTGGGGCAGGTAGCGGGCCTTCTGTTCCTCTGACGCGGCCATGACGAGGTGGCTCGTGCAGAGCCCGTTGTGGGCGGCCACGCTCAGCGCGTGGGCGCCATCCACCCGGGCGATCTCTTCGATTGCGATGGCCAGGGAGAGGGCGTCAACCAGGTTTCCCCCGTACTCGGGCGGTACCACGAGGCCCAGGAGGCCCAATTCCGCCAACCCGGCGATGGTCTCCTTGGGGAATTCAGAGGCGGCATCAAGCTCTCGGGCTACCGGCGCCACCTTCTCCTCGCAGTACGCTCGGACGGCCTGTCGTATGAGCTCGTGTTCCTCCTTGAGCTCTAGCGTCACCGCCGCAGCGATGGAGGCCGCGACCAAGAAGGTTTGGCCCGCTCACTCGGCTAGGCGCTGCTTCCGTCGGTCTCCTAGCGTCGAGAGGACGGATCGGACCTCCCGGTAGAGCTCGAGCAGGGCTTCCTTCTCCTTCTCGACGTACTCGAGGATCTCCGCGTACTCTCCGTTGTGGTAGTGGGTGCGGATCACGTTTCCCCACTCCTTCTTCGCGGTGAAGGCCGTGAGGCTGGAGCCCTTGAACCGTCCCCGGTTCATGAGGACGAGGACGGAAGCGAGATCCAGCATGGGCTTCTCGAAAAGATAGTACTTCACCTCCCCGGGTTTCCAGGTGATGAGCTTGTGGCGCTCCGCCCGTTCCACCACGAAATTGAGGTCGAAACGCAATCGGTTCCCCACGGGGACGAAGTCCCACCCCGCGTCCAAAAGGCCCTTCTTCTTGACTGCATGGAGGATCTCCCTCTCCCCCCATTCCCACTCCGCGAGCACGGTAAAGTCGCCTCGGGTCTCGCCGCCCTCCAGCTGTTGGAACTGGATCGTGATGATCTTGTCCTGGAGGGGATCCACCCCTTCCGTCTCCACGTCGAAGTAGTACTCTGTCACTGATTGTTCATGAGAGACTCGCTATAAAGAATCGGGGACTGTAAGCTGTAAGCCCTCTACGGGAGGTACTTTCACCCATCCCCTTCCTCAAAGATGAGGAGGCTCCGAGGCTACTTCGTCAATATGGTCAGGAGGCTGATAAGTCGCCCAGAAGTGAGATTTCGAAGACGACACT
>JAJISK010000040.1 GCA_022848785.1 Thermoplasmatota archaeon | reverse complement strand
TGTCGCGCGCTTCGCTCATTCGAGATCGATCTCGAAGTCCTTGTCCTCGAGCCGTTCCTTGATCTTCCGCTTGACCTTCTTCTCGATCTCCGACTCCCAATCGCCCTCGCGATGCTCGGACCAGTCGGCCTTGGAGATGAGTCCCTGAATCATCCCTGCCAAGTTGCTTCGGTCCATGAACTCCTTGGTCAGGGCGAAGGCCCGTTCCTCGTCCATGCCCGCCTCGCGTAGACTCTTATAGAAGTCGGAGACGGCTTCGGCGAACTTGCCCGTCTGCTCCGCTCCCCACAGGGAGTCGGAGATCGCCGTCAGCAGCTTCGGGATTTCGGTGGAGACCACGGAGAGAATCTCGCGGATCTCCTCTGCGTCTTTGTCAGCCATGCTTGCACCGTAATGGACCAGCTACGGTCGGGGGTTTAAAGGAACTGGGCACTTGTGACCAATCCGAGGCCGATTAGGCCACGTGTGTGCATCGTTATCCGATTTGATATTCGGAAAATCGGGTTTAAAAGCCTCCACGCCTGCCACATCACCTGCATGAAGGTGAAAGCGAACCAGGTGACCCAATCGGCCCGGCAGCTCCTCATCGTGGGAGGTCTCCTCACCATCGGCCTGGCCCCCATGCTCCTCCTGCTCCGCACCCCCATCGCGGACATTCAGCTGAGCTCCCTGACCGGAGAGGCCATCGCCATCGTCCTCGGGCTCATCCTGATCTTCGCGGCCCGTCAGACGCGGGAGGCGCTCCTGACCGGTGTCCTGCTGGCCTTGGTGGCCTCCAGCGCCCTCATGGTTCTCGGAGGCATGGCCGGTCTCATCGGCGGCCTGTTCGGTATCGTAGGGGTCCTCGTCGCCTCGGTCCCGTTCCTGCAGAATTACCTGACCTGGAAGGCCTGATCGACCCTACGGTGCCAACTGGGTCAGTCCTCACCCTCTGACCCCGACTTCGGGCCTACCAGACCCAATACTTTGGACCAGCGCCGAACCGTCTCGTCGGAGACGTCGTAGACCTTCCCGCGAGACTGCGTCGTCGCAACGACGACCCCCCTCGACTCCAGGGTCTGAAGTCGCTCCCGAATGATACGGCGGGAGGCCTTGCCCCGGAGCTTGCGCACCGCCTCCGTGATCTGCGAGATGTTTCGGTCGCCCTTCTCGAAGAGGGCCTTCACGATGTCACGGGAGATTGGATCCTTGAGGCCGGGAATCGCCATGTCAGGAGAGAGGGAACCGTATCGCTCGAGGAGGTCCAGTAGCCGGAAGTAGGAGCGGGCAATCTCCTGGAGACGATCCAGGTGTCCGAGCAGCTCGCCATACGGCTTTCGAAGGAGATTGATGGCCCCCTCGAGCCGCTCGATCTTGGAAGCCAGGTCCTCGAGCCGGGCCCTTTCCTCCTCCTCCTCGTCCGCCATGCCCGATCGCCACCAACGGAGGCCTGGCTACATAACACCGCCTCAGTGAAGAACGGACGTTGGACGTCCGGGTTAGCTGGTTCCCTCCGCGAAGGGAGCGTGCACCCGGTGCACGTTGGTGCGGACCCTGACCGCCTTGCCGAGGGCGACCATGAAGATGGCGTCCTTCCCCTCGGCGTGGGGGGAAAAGAAGTCCACGATCTCGTCGTCGTAGAACGTGAGGCCTGTCGCGCCCAAGCCTAGGCCGTAGGCGGCTAGGTACATTCTTCCTCCCAGAATACCCGCCTCGAGCTGGGCAATCCGATAGCCCCGGTTGCCGAACCGCCCCAGCACCCGCTCCAGGTCCGCCAGGAAGAAGACCACGGCGTGGAGCCCCTCGATCTGGTCCGGGCGGCCTCCCTGCTTTGTCGGTTGGAATCGTCACCCTCGGATGTCCAAGGTGTCCTCGACGAGCTCGACCGCATGGGGGCGGAACTTCATGACCGCTTCCAAGCCGCGCCTCCTGAGGAAGGCCGCCTCCAGGTCATGAATCGCTACCTCTTCGACGAGCTTGGCTTTCGAGGCAACGCGGACGACTACTACGATCCTCGGAACAGCTTCCTCGGTGAGGTTCTGCGTCGGAAGACGGGCCTGCCTATCACCCTGTCCCTCGTGTACGTCGAGGTGGGAAGGAGGGTCGGGTTGGAGATGGCGGGCGTTGGGTTCCCCGGGCACTACCTCGTCCGCTTTGAAGACGAGGACAGGTCGCTCTTCGTGGATCCCTTTCACGCCGGTCGCGTGCTCGAAGAGGAAGACCTCGGCGGGTTCTTGCGAGAGATGTCCGGCCAGGAAGTTCCCCTCGATCCTGCCCTGCTCCGGCCCGTCACGGCGAGGGAGACCCATGCTCGCATGCTCTACAACCTAAAGGGGCTCTACATGACCTCCGAGGATTTCGAGAAGCTCCTCCAGGTCATGGACCTCCTGCTCCTCCTTGACCCGCAGTCGTCCTTGGACCTCCGAGATCGCGGCCTTCTGCAGTATGAATTGGGCGAGTTTCTGAAGGCGCGAAGCGACCTCCAGGCTTACCTGGAGCTTGATCCCAGCGCGGGGGACGCGGAGGTCACTCGGGTCCATCTCAACGACATCGAGAGCCGACTCCGCATGTTCCGATGAACGGGCGATACCGTCAAAGCTGCTTGACCTCGGCGACGAGCTCCATCACCTTGTCCCGGGCGTCCCCGAAGAGCATCATGGTGCGTTCGTGGTAGAACAACTCGTTGTCGACGCCCGAGAAGCCGGGGTTCAGACTCCGTTTCATCACGATGATGTGCTTCGCCCGGTCCGCGTCTAGGATAGGCATCCCGTAGATGGGGCTCCCCTCGTCGTGCCGTGCCGCCGGGTTCACCACGTCGTTGGCCCCGATGATGAGGGCGACGTCCGCCCGTTCGAAGTCGGGGTTGATGTCGTCCATGTCGTGGAGTTTCGTATAGGGGACGTTTGCCTCCGCCAGGAGGACGTTCATGTGGCCTGGCATCCGGCCGGCGACGGGATGGATGGCGTAGCGGACGTTCACCCCCCGATCCTCCAGCTTGTTCGCCAGGTCCGCCACGGCGTGCTGGGCCTGCGCCGCCGCCATGCCAAAGCCGGGGACGATGATGACGGATTGGGCGTAGCCAAGGAGCAGGGCGGCCTCCTCCGGGTCGATGGATCGCACCGTCTTGTCCACTGCCGCGGTGGCCCCCGGTCCCTTCGTATCGACCCCCACCGCCCCGAAGAGGACGTTGGGCAAACTCCGGTTCATGGCCTTCGTCATGATCCGGGTGAGAACGAGACCCGCCGCCCCCACCAAGGCACCCGCGACGATCAGAATCTCGTTCCCGAGGATGAACCCCGCCGCGCTGGCGGCGAGACCGGAGAAGGAGTTGAGCAAGGAGATAACGACGGGCATGTCCGCCCCGCCGATGGGGATCACGATGAGGACGCCCAAGACGAGGGCGATGGCGACGAGGACGAGGAACAGGTTGAGCTGAATCCCCATGGCCACAAGGTACCCCCCTAGGCCAACGTACAACACCACGAGGGCGGCGTTTACCGGCTGCTGCAGAGGGAAGGTCTTGGGGGCCCCCGAAATGACACCCTGCAGCTTCCCGAAAGCCACGAGGCTCCCCGTTAGGGTGATTCCCCCGATGAGGACCCCCACGAGGATGGTGACCGTGGTGGGGAGGGAAAGCTGGCCGAGAGAGAAACCACGGAAGTACGCCGCTATGGCCACCAAGGCAGAGGCGCCGCCTCCAAACCCGTTGAAGAGGCCCACCATCTGAGGCATGGCGGTCATCTTGACGAGGCGGGCCGCCGTGGCCCCGAGGACAGCCCCGAGAAGGAGGCCCGCGGCGATGAGCTCGTAGTTCAGAACGCCCGTATTCAGCAGGGTGACGACGATGGCGATGAGCATGCCGATGGACGCCAGCAGGTTGCCCCGCCGCGCTGTCGCCGGAGAGCCCAGGTCTCGGAGGCCCAGGATGAAAAAGGCGGCGGAGACCAGGTAGATTAGCGTAACAACAGCGGGGTCGAGCTCAACCATCCTTTACCCTCGCTCCCGCTTGAACATCTGGAGCATCCGGTCGGTCACAAGGAAGCCTCCGACCACGTTGATGGTGGCTAGGACCACGGCAGCTAGGCCCAGGATGACGGCCAGGTTCGCGTCCCGCGGCCCCGCGACGAGGAGGGCGCCGATGAGGACGATGCCGGATATGGCGTTCGCCCCGGACATCAGCGGCGTGTGCAGCGTCGGCGGGACCTTCTTGATGATTTCGAAGCCCGCAAAGACCGCCAGCACAAAGATGAAGATTCCAACGACGAGTTCAACCATGTCCTCTCTCCTACGCAGCCCGTTCCGCCGCGATGGCCTCCCGCACACGCTCGTTCCGTACCTCTCCCGCGTGCACCACGAGGCTCGCGTCCACGATCTCGTCTTCGAGGTCGAGTCGGAGTTCTCCGTCTTGGAGGATCACATCGAGGAGCGTCATGAGGTTCTTGGCATACATCTGGGTCGCGTGGACGGGGAGGGATGAAGGCAGGTTGGCCGGTCCGAGAATCGTCACGCCGTTGTAGGACACCTGTTCGTCAGGCCGGGAGAGCTCGACGTTGCCCCCCTGGTCGGCCGCAAGATCGATGACGACCGAACCGGGTTTCATGGCGGCCAGCATCGTTTCGGTCACGAGGACCGGGGCCTTCTTCCCCGGCACCTGGGCCGTCGTGATGACGACGTCCGAACTCGCCACGTGCTCGGCGAGCAGGTCCTGTTCCCGCTTCCGCGCCGCCTCAGAGACCTCTTTGGCGTAGCCTCCCTCGGCCTCCGTCTCCTCCTCCAGATCGACCTCGACGAAGCGGGCGCCGAGGCTCTGGACCTCCTCCTTCACCACCGGCCGGATGTCGAAGGCCTCCACCTCCGCCCCGAGCCGCCTCGCCGTCGCGATGGCCTGCAGCCCCGCCACCCCGGCCCCGATGACGAAGACGCGCGCGGGGCGGACCGTCCCCGCCGCCGTGGTCATCATGGGGAAGAACTTGGTCAGGGTGCTGGCCGCCAGGAGGGCGGCTTTGTACCCTGCGACGGAGGACTGGGACGAGAGGGCGTCCATACTCTGGGCCCGGCTGATGCGAGGGATCATCTCCATGCTGAAGGCGGAGGCCTCGCGGTCCGCGATCCGCTGGATGAGGGCGGGGTCCCGTAACGGGTTGAGAAATCCGATGATGATGGATTTGGCCCGAAGGAGGCCCACCTCTCCGGAAGTCGGCGGGTTCACCTTGAGGATCACGTCCGATTGCTGCCAGACGGAGCTGGCGTCGGCCACCACCGTGGCGCCCGCAGCCTCGTAGCTCGCGTCCCCGTGGAAGGCGCCCTCGCCCGCCCCGGATTGGACGCGCACCTCGACGGCCCTCTTCCGTAGGCGGGCGACGGAGTCCGGGTCCAGCGCCACGCGTCTCTCCCCTTCCACGGTTTCCTTGACCACGCCCACAATCATCGACACCGACCTCATCGGTCAGTCCGGAGGCTCACTCTATGTGCCCGAGAAACCGGGGTGACCCGCAGGAATACGCTCAACCCTCCGATCCTCCCGCCTCCGATTCCAGGAACCGGCGATCCCTACGGTCTCCCGCCGAGGGGCCGAGGCCGGTTCCCTCCGTTAGATGAGGGACGCGTTATAAATTTGGCGTACGGACCGGGGGCCCCCCCCCATCTTTTTACCGGATGCCAGGGTACGCTGGCTCCACCCGGAGACCCTTTCTCCATGGCCGTGCCCCGCGTGCCTGGTACGCCCACTTCGTACAGGGAGGCCCTGCGGGGTTTCTCGAAGAACGCGAAGTTGTACCTGGCCTATGCCGCGATGTCCCAGGTCAACTCGGGCATCTTCATTGTCGCCTTCGCCTTCTACCTGCAGGAACTCTTCTTCCCCGAGGTCGTGATTCTCGGCGTTCCGGTCGGGGTCCTCCCTTTCGTGGGCATCGCCCTCGGACTCAACTTCGTGGCCCACGGGCTCAACTCCCTGCCCGCCGGCTTCATCGGGGACAAGTACGGCCGCAAACGGAGCTTCATCTCCGCGAGCCTCATCGCCATCGCCGCGGGCGCCGCCGTCTTGGTCGTGCAGGCACCCCTGGCCCTGTTGCTCCTGGGCGTCGTCGTCGGGCTCGGGGAGGCGTTCCACGGGGTCGTGGGGGCCCCCTTCATGATGGAGAACAGCCGGGAGCAGGAGCGCATTCACCTGTTCACCATCAGCGGGGTCCTCACGACGATCTCCACCGTCGTCGGGGCCGCCCTGGCCGTCACGCTCCCCCTTCTTTTCGGGCCGTGGATCGCGGGCCTGCCCGCAGGGTCCTTGGGCTTCCTCGAGTTCGGGACGACCCGGGCCACCGCCCTGCGTCTCACCCTCTTCATGTCGGTCCCCTTCGGACTCGCGGAGCTGGTCCCGCTCTTCTACATGAAGGAGTCCTACGCCCGCGCCCTGGAGCCCCTCCGGGAGATGTTTCTCCTCAAGCACGTGCGGCACAAAGCCAACGTAGGGAAGCTCTCGGTCCTCACCCTGGCTTTCGCCCTGGGCCTCGGCCTCTACTTCCCCCTCCTCGCCCTCCACTTCGGCGATGCGTACGGGGTGGCCGAGGTCGAGTTCGGTTCCGTGATGATCGCCAACAACCTCGCCATCGTCGCCGCGATCTTCGCCGTTCCTCTCCTTGTCGCGCGTTGGGGCAAGGTTCGGGCCATCGTCTACACTCGACTCCTCGCGGTCCCCTTGTTAGCCGCCCTGGCCTTCGCGCCTACACTCTTCTTAGCCGGCCTCTTCCTCGTCTTGCGCGGGGCCTTCTCCAGCTTGGCCTTCCCCGTGGTTGGCTCGTTCAGCATGGAGATCATGGACAGCAACGAGCGGGCGACGACCGCCGGCATGACCCACGCTGTATTCGATCTGGCTTACGGGGGCATGGCCTTCGTCGCGGGTTTCATCCTGGCCTCAGGCTTCTACTTCCTCACGTTCTTGGTGGGCGCCGGGCTCGTCTTCGTCAACGCCGCACTCTGGTTGCGTTGGTTCGGGAATCATCCCGTCGATGCGGCATCCCGTGTCCCGGCAGTGCCGGGGGGAAGGGGGTAGGAGTTCTCACAAGCCTCCCTGCATTTCCCGTCAGACCGAGCCTCTTTCCCCCAGCCATCAAAATCCTTATGGCTTGAGGTTGAGATGGGACCGTGGCTTTGGGGGAATGCCATGATTGCCGAGAGTCTGGATCGAACGGCGGCCGATGTCCTTGTCCACAAGCTACGGGAGTTCGGGGTCGAGCGCATGTTCGGCATTCCAGGCGACGCCGTCAACGGAGTCGTCGATGCGATTCGCCGCCACCCAAAGGTGGAATTCATCCAGGTGCGGCACGAGGAGGCGGGCGCCTTCATGGCCTCCGCCTACGCCAAGCTGACGGGGAACCTGGGCGTCTGTCTTGGGACGGCGGGCCCGGGCGCCATCCACCTCCTGAACGGACTGTACGACGCGAAGCTCGACCATGCGCCCGTACTGGCGATCACGGGCCAAGTCGACAGTGACGTCATCGGGACCCACTACTTCCAGGAAGTCAACCTGCAGCACCTCTTTGACGACGTGGCCGTGTACAACGCGCGAGTCGCCACGCCCGATCAGGTGGCGCACATCGTGACTCTGGCGGCCCGAGAGGCGCTCTCGAAAAAGGGGGTCGCACAGATATCTTTCCCGCTAGACATCCCGAATCGGGTGGTCTCCCGGGATGCCCCCGATTTCCCCGCCGGTTACACCGACGAGGTGCCTGTGCCCGATCCGGAGCAGATGGAACGTGCGATCCGCGCCCTGAACGAAGGGAAGAACATCGCCATCCTGGTGGGCAGAGGCGCCATCGGTGCCGGAGAGGAGATGGAGGCCCTCGCCGAACGCCTCGGAGCACCGATTGTCAAGACCCTCCTCGCGAAGGAAGTTCTCCCGGACGACCACCCCCTGGTCATCGGAGGGCTCGGCCTCCTCGGCACCCGGCCCGGCCAGGAGGCCATGGAGCACGCAAAGACCCTCCTTATGGTGGGGACCTCCTTTCCCTTTACGGAGTACCTCCCCGACGACGCCCTCACGATTCAGATCGATTCGAATCCCGCAGCCATCGGCCTGCGGACCAAGGTGGATGTGCCGCTCCTGGGAGACGCCAGGTCCACGCTCGCGGAGCTGAACCGTCGGGTCGAGTTCCGCAGGAATCGAGGGTTCCTCGACACCTACCTCAAGGCCACCGAGGCGTGGTGGGAGCGGATGGAGAAGGAGGAGGGGAAGGAGACGGTCCCCCTCGCCCCCGCGGCGCTTGCCAAAGCCGTGAGCGACGCCGCGGCGGTGGACGCCATCGTCTCCGTCGACGTGGGCAACGTGACCACGTGGACCGCCCGCCACTTCCGGGCCACGGCCCGGAGGCGGTTCATCTTCTCCGGCAATCTGGCGTCCATGGGGTTCGGCTTGCCGGGGGCCCTGGCCGCTCAATTCGCCTACCCCGATCGGCAGTGCCTGGCGCTGTGCGGGGACGGGGGTTTCACCATGCTCATGGGGGACTTCGTCACGGCGGTGAAGTACGCCCTTCCGGTCAAGGTCGTCGTGTTCAACAACTCGAAGCTGGCCATGAT
>JAJISK010000004.1 GCA_022848785.1 Thermoplasmatota archaeon | reverse complement strand
CGATTCCGACCGCGCTCGCTCTCCCCCCACTTCCAGTCCTTGTACTCCTGCCTCAGCTGCGACTTCAGGAACTTGCCCACGGAGGTCTTGGGGATTTCCTCCAGAAACACGATTGCGTCGGGGAGCCACCACTTGGGGAAATTGGGCGCCAGGAACTCTCGCAGCTCAGAGGCATCGGCGCTCTGGCCCTCCTTAAGGACGACCGCGGCTAGGGGTCTCTCCCCCCACTTGGGGTGAGGGATCGCGACCACAGCGGCCTCGCTCACGGTCGGGTGGGCCATCATAGCGTTCTCCAACGCCACAGAGCTAATCCACTCACCGCCCGACCTCACGAGGTCTTTCGTCCGATCGGTGATCAGGATGTAGCCCTCGTCGTCCACAGTCACGACGTCCCCCGTCCGGAGCCAGCCGTCTTCGGTCCAGCTGTCCGCGAAATCGGGCCTGCGGTAGTAGCCCTCCGCAATCCACGGCCCCCTGACCTGGAGCTCGCCCATGGTCTGGCCGTCCCAGGGCACCTCCTTCCCTTCCTCCACGGTCCTGACGCGCGCCTCCACGAAGGGTACGGGCAGGCCCTGCTTCGTTAGGTACCCGTACTTCTCCTCCTTGGACAGGTCCCGAAGGTAGCTCTTCAGGCGCGACACCGTTCCGAGGGGCGCCATCTCCGTCATGCCCCACGCGTGCAGGACCTTGATACCGTGGCGGTCGAAGCCCCGGATGAGGGCCTCGGGCGCCGCGGCGCCTCCCACCACGAGCGTATGGAGCGAGGAGAGGTCCCACCGGCTCGCGTCCTTCTCCAGCTCGTTCAGCATCCCAATCCACAGCGTCGGGACGCCTGCGCTGAGGGTGACCTTCTCGTGGGAAAGAAGCTCCAGCAGGTTTACGGGGTCCATGTGGGGACCGGGGAAGACCTGGCTGGCTCCGATCATCGTCGACGTGAAGGGCAGTCCCCAGGCATTGGCGTGGAACATGGGGACCACGGGGCAGATCGCGTCGTTCTGTCTCAGGCCGAGGCCTGCGGCCATGGCGGAGACGAAGGAGTGGAGGACGATGGCTCGGTGGGAGTAGAGCACCCCCTTGGGCCTTCCGGTGGTCCCGGAGGTGTAGCACATGCCGGCGGCCTCGTCCTCCTTGAGGTCGGGGAACTCGAATTCCCCATCCTCCCCCCCGATGAACTCCTCGTAACTCGTGTACCCGTCCGGCACAGACTTCCCTGTCAGGGGGACCACGATGACCTCTTCCAGCTCGGCCTCATCTTTGAACTGGTCGAATAGCGGAAGGAGAACGTCGTCCACGATGAGAATTCGGTCCTCTGCATGGTCGACAATGTAGGCGATCTCCGAGGGGTGCAATCTCAGGTTGAGGGTGTGGACCACAAATCCGGCCGAGGGGATGCCAAAGTAGGCTTCCAGGTGGGCATAGTGGTTCCACATCAGAGTGGCCACCCGTTCTCCTCGATTCAGGCCCGCCTTGGTCAAGCCAGCGGCCAGACGAAGTGCCCGGTCGTGAAAATCCCTGTAGGTGTATCGGTGATAGGACTTGTCAGGCATCCTGCTGACGATTTCAACCGGCCCGAAGTACGTTCCCGCCCGCTTCAGGAGAGGGGGCAGGGTCAGCTGAAAATCCATCATCAAGCTCTTTACTCTTCCGCTCATCCCGTGTTGTCCACCCTTTCCAGGCATTCCTGGCGGCCATGACAAGGCAACGCATAAGGGCGACGACGAACCCATCGCCAGGGATTCCCCTCAAGGAACTGGCACGCTTATTTAGCTATACGGTCCTCCTGGCTTGCGCGGGGGGACCCCGGAGTGGAAGCATGATCGGCCTCCGGCATCCAGGCCCAGGGTAGGCGGATTCGGCGCCGAGTGCCCGCTGTGCTACTGAATGACCACGCCCATTATCAAAAGAGCCGCCGGAATGAAGAGGGTGTAGAACGCCTGGATGACGAAGCTCCAGCCTGCAACCTTCGGGCTAATCACGTTCCACAGGAAGGCGAGCGGCAGCGTAAAGAACACCCAGCTCCAGGAAATGATGTTGATCGTCAGCCATTGCCAGATGGGCACTTCCGCTCCTGCCTGGATGACGAACACGGCGAAGGGGATCATGGCTAGCCCGAAGAAAAGGCCCAGGCTGCCGACGGGTTTGACGCCGAGGCCCATGATTGCGATAACCCCTGCGGCGAGCCATGTGATCGCGAAGATGAGGAGGAGGAAGGCGATGATGACGAACTCCCCCGACCCGGCCGCGAACTGCGTGTTGAAGACCATGAGCGCGATGAGCGCGTTGATCCCCCCAGCGGCAAGAAAGATCGGACCAGCATCCTTCAGCTCTCCGCGACCTAAGAGGACCATCCCAAAGACGAAGAAATTCAATCCGTAGAACATAAGCGCCGTCGCTGTCAGGGCCAAAACTGGGTCGATATGCACTACCTGCTCCCCCGAGGGCGTAATATGTCACCCCTTCAAGAGCCTTTCGGTCGTTGGGCGAGGAGGACCTTCGCACCCCGTCGCCCTTGTCAAAGATCTCCTCGAACCTCACGGCGTCACCTTGTAGTGGCATCGTCCGCCGTCAACGGTAGGGCACGACAGTACCTGCGCTGAATCGCTCTGCGGTCCCCCATGTTGGACACCGCGCAGGGGGGGGAGGATCCGTCGAGGGCCACAGACCTTTGGCGGATCTACACAACCCGAGGTGCGGGCGAGCAAGGGATAAGGATGCGCGTTCGCCTCATGTGGGCCGAGGCGACTCGATCCTCCTGGTCAGCCAGTCAGGCGGCCGCGAGGCTCTTCAGCACCTCACAGATCTCGGGATTTCGCAGGGTGGTGGTATCCCCCAAGGGCCTCCCCTCCGCGATGTCCTTGAGCAGGCGCCGCATGATCTTGCCGCTGCGGGTCTTGGGTAAGTCGGGGGTGAGGATGACGCGCTCCGGCCTGGCAATGGGGCCGATGACGTCCGCCACGTGCGCCGTGAGCTCCTTCTCCAGCTCGTCGCTGGCCTGACGACCAGCCCGGAGGATCGCGAACGCGAAGGGCACTTCGCCCTTCACGGGGTGGCTGACGCCCACGACGGCCGCCTCGGCCACGGCGGGATGGCTCACCAGGGCACTTTCCAACTCCCACGTGCTCAACCGGTGGCCGGCCACGTTGAGGACGTCGTCGAGGCGTCCCATGAGGATGTAGTAGCCGTTCTCATCCCGCCTCGCCGCGTCCCAGGCGACGTAGGTCTTCGCCCCATACTTCCCGAAGTAGGTCTCGACGTACCGATCTGGATCCTTCCAGAGGGTACGGAGCATACCGGGCCACGGGCGCGTAATCACAAGCCAGCCTCCTTGGCCCTCGGGCACAGGGTTCCCCCCGTCGTCCAGGATGGCGGCCTCGATCCCGGGGAAGGGCAGCGTTGCGGCGCCCGGCTTCAACGTGGTGATGCCCGGGAGGGGGGTAATCAGGATGCCCCCGGTCTCCGTCTGCCACCACGTGTCGACGATAGGCGCCTTCTCCCCTCCGATATGCTTCCAGTACCAGAGCCATGCCTCGGGGTTGATGGGCTCCCCCACCGTCCCCAAGAGGCGGAGGCTGGAGAGGTCGCGCGACCGGGGATACTCCTCCCCCCACTTCATGACCGCTCGGATGAGCGTCGGGGCGGTGTAGAGGATGTTGACCCCATACCGCTCCACGATCCGCCAGAGGCGGTCCTTCTCCGGCCAGTCCGGGGCGCCTTCGTAGAGAAAAGTCGTGGTCCCGTTGGCCAGGGGGCCGTAGACGATGTAGCTATGGCCGGTAATCCAGCCAATGTCGGCGGCGCACCAGTACACGTCCGTCTCCTTGACGTCGAAGATCCAGCGGTGGGTGGCCGCGACGAAGGTCAGGTAGCCCCCCGTGGTGTGGACGACCCCCTTGGGCCTCCCGGTCGTCCCGCTCGTGTACATGATAAACAGAACGTCCTCGGCATCCATCCCTTCCGGCTCGCAGCGGGAGGATTCCTGCAACAGCTCGTCCCACCAAAGGTCTCGCCCCTCCTCTCGGGCGACGTCCGTGCCAATCCTGCGGACGTAGACGACCTTGTCTACGGCGAAGGGAAGCGCGTCCAGGGCCTCCGACGCCTTCGCCTGTTGGTCGACGACCTGGCCTCGACGGTAGTACCCGTCGCAGGTAACGAGGATACGGCTCTCGGCATCCTCCATGCGCGTGGCCAGGGCCTCGGCGGAGAAGCCGGCGAAGACGACGCTGTGAATCGCTCCGATCCGGGCGCATGCGAGCATGACGATGGGGAGTTCGGGAATCATGGGGAGGTGGACGGTAACCACGTCGCCTTTCCGGACCCCCAGCTTCCTGAGGCCGTTGGCGACGCGGCATACCTCGTCTTGGAGCATCTGAAAGGTATAGACCCGGACCTCGCCGGGCTCCCCCTCCCAGATGAGGGCTGCCTTGTTTCGTCGCGGTCCCGCCGTGTGCCGGTCCAGGCAGTTGTAGGAGGCGTTCAGCTTCCCGCCGACGAACCATTGAAAGAAGGGAGGATTGTCGTCGTCGAGGACCCTCTCCCACTTCTGGGACCAGTGGAGGTCTCCCGCCATGCGTTCCCAGAATCCCTCGAAATCCTGGCGGGCTTCCTCATAGACGGCCGGGTCGCTTACGTTGGCCTGCTTCACGAACGTCTTGGAGGGTGGGAACAGACGTCCCTCCTCCAACAGCGCGTCGATCGCCTTGCTGGCTGGCACGGCTCCGCCTCCGGTTCCCCTCCTCCGTCTCAAAGGCATGATGGCCGGGTTCTATTCATCCTTTGCGCGGGGATCCCCCCTGGACTCTCGCCCCCAACGGTGTCCAGGCAGCGAAGGCCTCGGGCCAGATCCTGGGGAGGGAGAGGGAACCTTTTAGGTGCATGGGCGGGTCGCGTCGGAGGTTCTATGCGTGCCTTGGCGTTCGACGTCTTCGGAACCCTGTTCGATGTCGAGGGCCTGGTGGAGCGGCTGGAGGGACGCGTAAGGAGGGCCGAGGAACTCCTGGCCCTCTGGAGGAGCAAGCAGCTGGAGTACACATTTCTCGTGGCCCTTATGGGTCGGTTTCTGACCTTCTCTGAGGTGACGAAGAGGGCCCTCTCCGCCGCGAGTAGCCGGCTTCAGGTCGGGCTTAGTGGGGAGGAGGTGGAGGACCTCTCGGAGGCCTGGAACGGACTGCCCCCGTATCCGGATGCGGTTCCGGCCTTGGAGATCCTGAAAGACCGCTACACCCTGGTGGTCCTGAGTAACGGCGAGACGGCTCTCCTCCGCGCCCTGTTGAAGAGCAGTGGCACTTCCCATCTCTTCTCTCAGGTCCTGAGTGCCGAGGAAGTCGGGATTTACAAGCCTTCCCCTCAGGTTTATGCGCTTGCAGCGTCCCGCCTCGATCTCCCTCCCGCGGACATCGGCATGGTCTCCTCCAACGCCTTCGACATCATGGGCGCCAAGGCCTTCGGGCTGAAGGCCCTCTGGATCAACCGCATGGGTGGGGAGATGGATCCCCTGGGCCTCGAGCCCGATCTCGAGGCGCGTGACTTCCCGGAACTCGTGAAGCTCTTACGAAAGTCGTGAATGAGTTCCGGCGGCAGCGGACACCGTCCCCCCCCTCGCCCGAAGGGCCGCCCAGACCCGATCCGGCGTGAGGGGCATGTCCAGGTGGACCACGCCCAGGGGGGCCAGGGCGTCCATGACGGCGTTCACCACGGCGGGCGCGGCCCCGATCGTCCCCGCTTCGCCGACCCCCTTCGCCCCCAGGGGGTTGTGGGGCGATGGCGTCACATGACGGACGCTCTCGATGTCCGGGCTTTCCACCGCGGTCGGGACCGCGTAGTCGGGGAGCCCGGCGGTGAGGAGGTTTCCGACCTCATCGTACCGGGCCTCCTCCCAGAGGGCCTGACCGATGCCTTGAAGCACCCCCCCGTGGACCTGTCCTGCCACGAGCAGGGGGTTGATCACCGTCCCACAGTCGTCCACAGCGACATACCGAAGGATCTGGACCTCGCCGGTGTCCGGGTCCACCTCCACCACGCACACATGGGTCCCGAAGGGGAACACGTAGTCCTCGGTGTCGTAAAAGGCGTCTACCTCCCACGGCCTCGCCTTCCCGTCCGCATCGATCTCTTGGAGGGATCGGGCGAGATCCCACAAGGTGAGCGCCTTTTCGGGAGCCTCGGGGACGAAGGTCTTCCCGTCCGCGAGGACCACATCCTCCGGACGTGCTTCGAGCAACTCCGCGGCGCGCTTTCGGGCGGCATCCACCAGCTTGCGTCCGGCCATGAGGGAGGCTCCTCCTTCGACGGGCAACCCTCGGCTTCCAAAGGTGCCGATGCCCCACGGCGTGGTGGCGGTATCCCCGTGACGAACCTCCACCGCCTCCAAGGGAATCGTCAGGACGTCCGCCACGATCTGGGCGAGACTCGTCTCCTGTCCCTGCCCATGGGGGTGTGCGCCGGTGTACACGACGACCTTGCCGGCGGGGTGAACCACCAGGCGACAGCCCCCTGGGGAACCGAACCCGCATACTTCGACGTAGGTGGAGATGCCGATGCCGAACAGTCGGCCTTGCGCCCGGGCCCGCGCCTGATCCTTCCGGATCCGGGGGTAGTCGACGACCTCGAGGGCCTTCTGCAGAGCCCCCTGGTAGTCCCCGCTGTCGTAGGTGTGCCCTGTGACGACCTCGTAGGGAAAGGCGTCGGGCGGGATGAAATTCATCCGCCGGATCTCGGCGGGGTCCATCTCCAACCGACGGGCGAGGATGTCCACCATCCTCTCCACCGCGAAGGCGGCCTCCGGTCGCCCGGCCCCCCGGTAGGCGTCGGTGGGGGTCGTGTTTGTGAAAACGCCCTGGACCTCGACCCGCACCCCCTGCATCGGGTAGGCCCCGCTCAGCATCTTCCCGAACGGGCTGGTGGGAATCCCCGGGCCGGCGGTGGAGAGGTAGGCTCCCAGGTTGGCCAGGGATCGGAGGTCGATGCCGAGGATGGTCCCGTCGCTCCGCGCGGCGATCCGGACATCCTGAATGTGGTCCCGGCCGTGCGTCGTCACCAGGAAGTTCTCAGCCCGCGTCTCGACCCACTTCACGGGCCGCCCCAGGCGGCGGGCGAGATGGCAGACCACGGCCTCTCCGGGGTAGACCGCGATCTTGCTCCCGAAGCCTCCCCCCACGTCCGGGGCGATGACCCGCAGGTCCGCCTCGGACATGCCGAGGACCCGAGCCAGGATCTCTCGGTGGGTCTTGGGGTTCTGGGAGGTCACCCAGAGGGTGAGCTGCCCGGTCTCTTCGTCCCATCGGGCCACGGCGGCCCGCGGCTCGATGGCGGCCGGCTGGAGCCGCTGGTTCACGATCCGCTCCTCTACCACGAGGTCCGCCTCCCGGAAGACGCGGTCCACGTCCCCGCCCTCGAGATGCCAGCGGAAGGCCAGATTCTGAGGCACCGTGTCGTGGAGTTGAGGTGCGCCCTCCAGCAAGGCCTCCTCCTGGTTCGTCACGACCGGGAGAGGTTCGTAGCGTACGTCCGCCAGGTCCAGGGCGTCTTCGAGGGCGTAGGGGTCGCCGGCCACGATGACGGCCACGGCCTCGCCCGCGTACCGCACTCGGTCGACCGCCACCGCCGGGTAGGGGGGCTTCTTCAGGCCGGCCCCCTCCAGTCCGACCTCCGTGGGCATCGTTCCCAGAGCCCCTTCCAAATCCTTTCCACTCCACGCGCCGAGGATTCCCGGCATCCCTCTTGCGGCCTCGAGGTCGACCTCGAGGATCTGGGCGTGGGCGTAGGGGCTGCGGACGAAGACCGCATGGACCATCTTGGGCAAGCTAAGGTCGGCGACGTACTGGCCGTGCCCCGTGACGAAACGGCGGTCCTCCAGGCGAGAAACCGAGGCCCCGACGTATCGATCCTCCGAGATCCCCTGATTCGACACTTCCGATTCACCCCGCAGACGGGCTCTGGCGACCTCCCCAGGCGGCCCCCTCGTTAAGACCTTCGGCCGGCCCGACCGGTCGATGCCGGGAACGGTTCGGGGAAAGTTATATATAGCAGCGGAAACAGATTAACGGTACAGCGGGGGGAGAGGGTAGATGGTCGTTAGACCCGAGGAACTCCAGGAAGCCCTGGAGAAGACGCTGGACATCTCAACGGAAGAGGCCAGCGACACTGCTCTGCGGGTCCTGAACTACTTCGGGTTCAACTCCGTCATCATCGACAACGCCCTACTACAGGAGGACCGCAAGGTCTTCTACGACCTCCATGACGCGGGCCTTCTCAACACGTACTGGGAGACGGTGATCCTCCCCACGGGCCGCTCGTGGCGGACCTTCTACTGGGAGATCGATGGCCTTGCCATCGACCGGGCCCGCCGACGGCAGGACGAGCAGCCGGAAGAGAAGGTCTACGAGACGCTTCCCGAGGAGATCTGGGCCCGGATCGAAACCTAAGGGCCCGCCGACGACTGCTTGCGTGTGTTTTTCGGCTGGGTCACTCGTCCATGCACCGTCCATCCAGACCCTGCGAACGCGGGATTCCGCACCCGCGAGCATTATATAGACGCACCCGCTAAGCCGATTCTGGCCCAGGCTGGGCCGTCAAAACCAAGTGGGCCTATGCCGGTTGAACGGAGGCCAACGCATGCACATGAATCACCGACACAAGGCTGCGACGATGTTCTTGTTATTCGTCCTGCTCCTCGGAGGGCTTGGACTCCTCACGGCGGGCCTTTCGGCAGGGCAACACCGGACGGTCCAGGGCCTGATTACCGACACGATTAGTCCCAACATCCTCCTCGCTGATGTTACCGTCACTTTGTTCGACGCCCACGGGCAGAAGGCCCCTCAGGTTTTCACAACCACCCCCCTGAACCCCGGGGTCTATAGCTTCAGTCCCGACGCGGGTTTCTACTTCATTACCGTGAGGAGGGCCGACTACTTCGACAAGGAGACGGAGGTCTTCCGGTTCGACGACACGACGAACCTGGTCAAGGACATCGAGATGGAGATCATGCCGCTCGCCGACCTCACGCTTACCGTACACGTGGACTCGATGGCGGGGGTCTTGGCCAACGCCACCGTGGAAGTCTTCAATGCCACGCGAGGGCAGTCCCTCGGTTCGACGGACACGAACGCAAGCGGAAACGCCACCTTCATGCTCTGGAATGGGACCTTCGACATCCGTGTGGAGAAAGAGGGTTTCGAGACTGAGGTGGTAGAGGACTTCAGCCTCACAGCGACCGACACGCGCAATGTCTTCCTTAACGGCGGCATCCAGCTCGTCGGGATTGCCAGGGAGCCCGATGGCACCTTCATCACCGGGGGGCTCGTCGCCTTCCTCTTCAACATCGACGAGGGAACCCCGGCCGCCAAGCGGCTCCTCCTGCCCAACGTTACGGTCAGCTCCTACAGCTTCTTCGCCTACCCCGGAAACTTTACCCTCATCGTAGACGCCGACGGGAAGGAAGCGAACATCACGACCTTAAGAAACGTCACCGCCGACGATCGGATCGATCGGTTCCTCGAACCATCCCCGGAGGAACGAGTCGACATCAAGATCCGCTACGCCAACGGGAATTGGAGCCGCTTGAACCTCTGGCGGAACCTCACGTTCAACGACGACAGCACGTTCCCGGGTCTCCCGTTCGCCTTCATCCGCCATCTTCGTCTGCAGATCGACCTCGCCTTGGGGAACGGCGACGGTGTGCTGAACGAGACGGAACGAAGTGACTTCACAAAGTTCCTCGAGGAGGCCGGACCGAAACATGTGGATACGGGCGGGTTCTTCACGACGAACGGCCTCCCGTACCTCTCCGACACTCCGGGGGGGATGACGGATTACAGCGTCTCGTTCGAGACGTTCCCCCTTACCACGGGCCAGGTCAACGTCACGAGTCTCGCCAATTACACGCTCGTAGGCGCGCTTTCCGCCGGTCAGGAGAGGTACTTCGTCAATGTCACGGCTCCCCACGATGCCGAGACCGAGGTTCGGGTCAACACCACCTACGCCCTTCAGGTCGTTCCCAGCTACGAGCGGGTTCTACAAGCGACTACAGGGTCCGTCGACCTTCAGGGCTACGTCCGCATCGTCATCGACCCGCGAGTGGCCCCCGGGGACTTCCGGGTGGACTTGGAACTCGCTAAGTCGGTGGCAGGCATGGCCCGGGTCCTTGTCGTGGCACCGCCCGACCGGTTCACGGAGACGAACGCCAGCGTGGACGACTACACCGCCATCGTGCCGACGAACGAATCCATGACCTTCACTGCGGAGGAGTCCACGGATCCGAACAGTCCCGACGGTCGCATCAACCCCGACTCCAACTTCACGTGGACCTTCACGAACGACACCAAGATGATCACCATTGAAGCCTCTGGCATCCGACCCAACGTGACCTTCGCCGTCATGGGCAACTTCACCGGCAACCTCACCATCACGGAGGTCGGACGCAACACCACCTTCCGAAACTTCACGCTCCACGTGGACGGCATCCTGCCGATCGCGTTCCTCGAGAACAACGTCACGGGGTTCGGAATCGACGCTAACAACACGACCGTCAACGTCAAGGAAGGTCAGGTCGTCGAGTTCTTCGCGGGCAACTCCACGGATCGCGTCCACGATCAGATGGAGGGCGTCGTCAGTGCTTTCCGATGGGACTTCGACGGGGATGGCGTGGTAGATGCCACCGGACGGAGCGTGGACTGGACCTTCGATACGCCCGGGACGTTCACCGTCAACCTGACGGCCGTGGACCAGGCGGGTCACGAGAGCCTCAACGCCACCCTGACCGCGATGATCTCGGATACGTCGCCCCCGGACGTGGAGTTCCGCATCCTGGATGAGGACTTTCAAGAGGTTCAGAGCATGGTGGAGCAGGTGGTCTACCTCTTCGACGGGTCGGACACCACCGACAATCTCGATAGCGTCCAAAACCTGACCTTTGCGTGGGACTTTGGCGACGATACCACGGCAAGCGGGGTGAATGTCACCCACACGTACACCGACAGCGGCAACTTTGCCGTCGTCCTGAACGTGACGGACCAGGCCGGGAACGAGGGCAACGCGACACGCAGCGTCACGGTGGGCGTCGACCCCCCCACGCGACCGGACCTGGAAATCGAACCCAACGTCATGCGCATCGATCCCGCGAGCCCGGAGGAATCGACCTTCTTCGGCTCGGTGAGCCTCCTCATCACCTTCAACGTGACGAACGTGCCCGGACGAGCGCCGGCCACCGATGTCCAGGTCAGCTTCTTCGCCTTCCAGTTCGGCCAGTCACCCGGCGACCCGGTGCCCATCACCCCCGTCTTCAAAGACGTCAACGGGACCCCGACCGACAACACACTCGATCCAGGGGAAACGAAGATCGTGGAGTTCACGTGGATCACGGGCGCGCTGGGCAACTACACGTTGCGTGCCAACGTCACGGACCCGGAGGAGCCGGAGCTCTTCATCGGGCCCCGGAACACCGTGGAGCTGCAGGTGGACGTTCGGGAGGCTGCCTGGAAGCAGCCACTCCTGATCGGCTCCATCATCGCGGTCATTGTAGGGATTCCCGTGGCCCTCTTCCTGCGGCGACGGCTACGGGGCCGCGGCCGCGGCCGGGAGCGCATTACGAAGTAAGCGGGTTCGTCCTCGGGCACGGATCCGAGGCGCACACGCGCTGTGCTACATCTCCTCGAGGGCTTGAATCCCGAGACACGCCAAGAGCGTTCCCAGAACGGTCTTGAAGGAGGTTACGAGGGCGAGCCGGGCGGCACGCAGGTCCTCCTCGGCCTGAAGCACAGGAGAGTCCCGGTAGAACCGGTTGAAGGTCGTCGCCAGCTCATGGCCGAAGAGGGCCACCCGATTGGGGCGGCGACGCTCCGCCGCGTTGCGGAGGACCCCCGGGTATCGGGCGAGGAGCTTCACCAGGGCTCGCTCGTGGGGATGGGCAAGGAGGCTCGCCTCCCAACCGTCCAGCCCCGCCGCCTTCCCAAGGATGCCCGCGGCTCTGGCGTAGGCGTACTGGAGGAAGGGGGCGGTCTGACCTTCGAGGCTCAACGCCTCGTCCCACCGAAACAAGATCCGCTTCTCCGGCTGGACCTTCACGATGTTGTACCGGACCGCCCCAATCCCTACGGCCTCCGCAATCCGCCCCATCTCTTCCTCGGACAGGTCCTCGCGCCGCGACCTCACGGCGAGCAAGGCCCGTTCGACCGCCTCGTCCACAAGGTCGTCGAGGTTGACGACGCGACCCGCGCGGGTGGAGAGCCGCCCTTCGGGGAGGGATACGAAGGCGAGGAACACCGCCTCCGCCTTCTGTTCGACCCCGAGGAGACGAAGGGCGACGGAGAGCTGTTGAAACTCCAGTCGATGATCCTCCCCGAGGACGGTGAGGGCCTTGTCGCTGCGCCCAAACTTGTCGAGGTGGTAGGCGAGGTCCCGCGTCGTGTAGAGCGTCGTCCCATCCCGCCGCGTGAGGAACCAGCGTGGATTCCTTCCCGCGAACCCGTGAGGGGCCATGTCGATGTAGAGGGCGCCGTCCTCCTCCTCCAAGTGGCCTCCGTCTCGGAGGCGCTCCACGACCCGCTGGGCGCTCCCGTCGGCGAGGACCTGGTCGTCCCAGAAGAGGGTGTCGAAGACGATGTCCAGGCGTTCCAGGCTCCGAAGTATGCCGTCCATCATCTGCTTCGTGACGGCTCGGACGCGGCGCCGGAGTTCCTCATCGCCGTCTTCGAGGCGACGCACCAGGCCGTCGACCTCCTCTGCGACGGCCGGATCCTCGGCGGCTGCCATCGCCTTCTGATAGAAGCGCACGAGCCGGTAATCCTCCCCTTCCCGGGCCGGGGGCTCCATGTCCCTCTCGCGGAGGTTGTCGAGCCCCCAGAGGAGGGTCAATACCTGTCGGCCAGAGTCGTTGACGAGGAACTCCCGGGTGACCTCATAGCCCGTCCGATCAAGGAGTCGTGCCAGGGTGTCCCCGATAATCGAGTTGCGCGCGCGGCCCACGTGAACGGGTCCGGTGGGATTCACGCTGGTGTGCTCGACAAGAGCACGCAAGCCGTTCGGGGCCGCTCGGCCGTAAGCCTCTCCGGATTGCAATACGGCCCCCAGGGTGTGCTCCGCGAAGGGGCCCAGGTCGAGATGAAAGTTCACGTACCCTGACAGCGGCTCATGGCGGCTCACGTAATTTCCGGCCGGCGGCATGGCCTCCGACAACCGGGCGGCAATCTCAGGGGGTGAGGCCCGCGCCGCCTTCGCGTAGGCATGCGTGGGGAGGGCGATGTCCCCGAATTGGGGCGCAGGCAGCTCGAACGGAACGTCCACCCGAGGCAAGCCTAGGGTCTCCTCGCCGGCGCGGACGAGGGCGGCGACCGCTTCCGTGAGGTCCCGCCAGGGATCCTCCGTCATCCGGCCACCTGAAAGCGCAGGAGGCCACCCAGTCCTCGGAAGGTTCGCGCGAAGAGCGCCCCCTCCTCCGAATCCACCGAGATGAACTCGACGCCGGTGCCGACGCTTTCCGCGAGGGCCGTCAGCTCCTCCACGACGTCCACGTCGTCCTCCACGTCCAGGTCCGATCCGCACTCCGGACAGGGGCCCGGTTCGCCGCTCTCCGTCGTCACGTGGCCCCGATGGCCGCAGTTGGGACAGCGTACCTCGAGACGCACCTTCCGCAGGCCTTCGGAGATGATGAGCACGTCAACCGCCCCCAGGCCGAGGGCTCTGCGCACCTCCTCCTCCCCGTATACCGCGAGGCCCCCATCCGGCCGTCGCACCTGATCCATAAAGGCCTGGACGAGGCGCTTCTCTCGCATGAGGTCGAGGTCGGCCAGGGTATCCTTGGCCTTCTCCACCATCTCCCGGAGCCCCGAGTCGTCGGCGTACCCGAGGTCGAAGGTTTCGAGAACGACCTTCTTGAGCTCGTGGTGGAGGTAGTCCTTCTCCAGGAAGAAATCCTTCGTGTACCCCGGTCCCCCGATGAGAATCCCCTTCAAGTCGCCCATGCCCAGGAGGGCGTCCGTCATGAGGTTGCCCACCTTGACAAAGAACACGTGGGCGGCCTGTTCGATGAGCCGCTCGAAGCGGCGGGCGGACTGTCCTCCCTTGCTGTGCTTGCTGGGGACGAGACTCTGCACGTTCTTGACGACCTCAATCCGCTTGCCTCGCAGCAGGCCCAGGGTCGCCTCCGAGCGATCGATGACAAGGAGCCCGTAGAGGTCCTTCTCTCGGAGCATCTCCTCCAGGGGCTCCGTGAAGAAACGCGAATCGCAGCGGTACCAGAAGGTTGGGATGGGCTCCGGAGGCTCCACGACGAAAGAGACCATGTGGGTCTGATCGGCGCCCACCTGCTTGTGTCCCACGAAGAAGGCCAGGCCTTTGTCGGGCACCTTCCGGAAGGCCCGGAGCCGAGATAGGATGGACTCGATGGCCGAAGTCACGTTTTTCCGCGTGGTCTTGTTCTTGATGTTGCTGGACTGGCTCAGCTCTTGGCGGAGGTACGCAGTCACGTCCGAGACCTGTCGTTTGGGAGGCACATAGAGGGAGACGAGCTCCGTCCCTCTGCCTTCGGCTGCCTCGATCTCCTCGAGCTTGCGCTTGAAGAGGTACCGCTCCTTGCCCTTCTCTTGAGCCGCCATACACTTTTATCATCCAAACCCCGTGCCCGCTATAAAGAGGATTGGCATGCCCCGAGAGCGAGTGGTGATCTCCCTGGGAGGGTCCATTTTGGTCCCGGGAGAGGGGGATGCGGAGTACCTGCAGACCCTCGCTTCCCTGCTGACCCGGTTGGCCGGGGAGCGAACGCTCTTCCTGGTGACAGGCGGGGGTCGCCCGGCTCGGTCCTACATCGAGATCGGCCGTGCCCTGGGTCTGGATGAGCGTGCTCTTGACGAGATGGGCATCGTGGTCACCCGCCTGAACGCGCGCCTCCTGCTCCAAGCCCTCGGGCCGAAGGCGTTTCCGTCGGTGGCGGAGAGCTACGAGGAAGCGGAGGAAGCGGGAACGCGACACCCTTTGGTGGTCATGGGTGGCGTCCGGGTCTCCCTCACCACGGACGGGGTGGCCGCGGAGCTGGCGGAGCGGGTCCAGGCCAGCCGCATCGTGAACGCTACGAGCGTCGATGGAGTGTACACGGCGGACCCGCATCGGGACTCGCACGCCACGCGCATCGATCGGATGAGTTATGAGGAACTGGCGGTCATCGCGGGGGAACCGACGGGGTTGGCAGGGCCTTCCATGGTGTTCGACCCCTATGCCGTCCGGGTGGTCAAACGGGCGGCGATTCCCCTCATCGTCGTCCACGGGCGCGACCTCGCCTCCCTCGAAGGAGCCATCGTGGGGGGCGATTTCGTCGGAACCTCCATCGGGGCCTGAGGCATGCGGGCCTTCATCGCGGTGGACATCAGGGCCACACGCGCGATGGTGCGTCTGCTGGACGCCCTCCGAGGGACGCGGGCCCGGGTCCGGATCGCGTCACCCGAGAACCTCCACATCACGCTCAAGTTCCTCGGGGAGACCGACGACGGTCTCGTTCCCTTCGTTCGGGATGCCCTCGCGGGAGCGGTCGAGGGGGAGGTCCCCTTCACCCTCACCCTGCACGGAAGCGGGGCCTTTCCGAACGCCCGCAATCCTCGCGTCCTCTGGATTGGAGTGGAGGGCGGGGACCCGCTTGTGCGGATCGCCAAGCGCCTGGAACGGGCCTTGCAGGAACTGGAGTTCGAACGCGAGCGTCGCCGGTTCACGCCCCACCTGACCGTCGGACGCGTGAAGAGCCGTAAGGACGTCGGAGAACTCACGGAGCTGCTCGCGGCCCATCGCGACGAAACCTACGGCACGCAACGAATCGAGACGCTGCAGCTCAAACGAAGCGAGCTACGGCCCACGGGGGCAGTCTACATTGATGTTCTGCGGGTGCCCCTCGGCTGATCAGGGCTTCCCGGCGTCGCGCAGCAGCCCATCCCACTCGATCTCGTGAGGAATCTTGTTCTGCTGCAGAAGCTGGCTGAGAGCTTGGGTCACCCGGGGCACCTCGACGCTGCGCGAGCTTGCGTACAGGTAAAACTCCTTCCGCTCGCTGAGGGGGAAGATAAGGCGCATCATTCCGTCCCGGTTGAACCCCTCGGGCTTCCGATCGTTCCGGAGGTCTCGTAGGTTCTCCTCCAAGATGATCTCGAAGAACTCCGGGTCGTCCCGCGTCTGCTCCGATTCCTCGAGGAAGAGGGCAAAGAGATCCCGGAAGAGGGGCTCCAGATCCTGAAACCGCACCTTGGAATCGAGGAGGATGTGGCCGCTCCGGGCGCGCATACCGCTCTCATCGAGGGGCCGGTAATAAAGGGATGAGGCGCAGACCGGCCGAAAAGGACTTTAACCGGACCGGTCCCATGCTGGCGCCGTGCGCATCGTGCTCGTGGTCGCCGGAAGCGATTCAGGTGGCGGCGCCGGGATCCAGGCCGATCTCAAGGCCCTGGCCGCCCTTGACGTCCACGGAGCCACCGCGCTTACGGCCGTCACGGCCCAGAACACCCAGGGGGTGGTGGCCACCGAGCCGCTGTCCGTCGAGACCGTTCGGGCTCAGATTCAGGCCGTTCGAGATGATCTCGACGTGCACGCGACGAAGATCGGGATGCTGTACTCCCCTCACATCGCCAAGGTCGTCGCGGAGGAGATTGCCTCGTTGGACACCCCCCTCGTCGTCGATCCCGTCCTGGTGGCCACCTCCGGTTCCTCCCTCCACGCATCCGGGTTACCCGAGGCCTTGCAGGAACATCTCCTGCCCATGGCAACGCTCCTCACTCCGAATCTCCATGAGGCCGAGACCCTGACGGGGTTCCCCGTCCGGGAGATCCAGGAGATGAAGGACGCAGCCCAAACCCTCCACGCCCTCGGGCCGGAGGCCGTTCTGGTGAAGGGGGGGCACCTCGAGGGGGAGCTCGTAGACATCCTCTACGACGGGACGTCGTTCCGCTCATTCCCGGGCCACCGATACCCGAGCGAGCTGCACGGGAGCGGCTGCGCCTACGCCTCGACCATCGCGGGGTATCTCGCTTTGGGCCGGGGGTTGTCGGAGAGCATTCAGGCCGCCCGGAAACGGGTTGCCGCGGGCTTCGCTACCGCCTACGCCGTGGGCCAGGGTTTGCGCCTGATCAACGCGGGATACACCGAAGACCGCTGGCAGGTGTGGACCGCCGTCCGCGACGCGTCGGAGGACCTCCTGGGATTTCTGGATCCCGATCTCGTCCCGGAGGTCGGCGTCAACCTGGCCTACGCCGTGCCCGCAGCGGACGGCTTGGGCGATGTGTGTGCGATCACGGGCCGGATCGTGCGTGTCGGGGCGCGTGCGGCCGCGGTGGGTCCCCCCGCCTTTGGAGCCTCCCGCCACGTGGCGCGCATCATCTTGGCGGCCATGCAGTTCGATCCCGCTCGCCGCTCGGCGATGAACCTACGATACGGCGAAGGGTTAGTCGCTCGCGCTCGAGCAGCGGGGCTGGTGATCGGCACCTTCGATCGAAAGGACGAACCCACGGAGAGCGAGACCATGGAATGGGGAACCCGGGAGGCCATCCGCCAGGCCGAGGCGTTCCCGGAGGTCATCTACGACCTGGGGGGCCCCGGCAAGGTTCCCATGGTCCGCTTCCTGGGCGCATCTCCGAGCGAAGTGGTGGAACGCGTCCGCAAGGTGGTCGGCCCGTGAAAATCGCAATCTTCACCGACACGTACCTCCCCGCGGTGGACGGGGTCGTGAATTCCATTCGAAACACGAAGCGGGGCTTGGAGGAGCGGGGGCATCGGGTCCTCGTCTTCGCCCCTGGAGGCAAAAAGGCGACTCCCCTGCCAGACACCCTCTACACCCGGGGGCGGGAACTTCGCCGCATGCCCGGGTACCACGTCCCCCTCATTCCGACGAAGCGGGAGCTGAACGCCCTCGCCGAATACGGACCCGACCTGATCCACGCCCACGGCTTTGCCTTCATGGGCCTCAAGGGGATGTGGGCCTCCCGAGAACTCCTCCGGCCCATGATCCTCACCTTTCACACGATGATCATCGATGCCCTTCCCTACTACCTGCCGTTCACGCGGCGCTCCCGGGTCCTGACCGCCCTCCTCTCGCGATACTTGCGCGGGTTCCTCCACCATTCGGGGGCGGTTGTCACCCCTAGCCAGGCCGTCCTGGACGAACTTCGTGTCCTCGCCCCCCGGATGCGGCGCACGGCGGTGATCCCCAATGGGGTCGACCTGGACCGGTTCCGTACGGACCTGGACGGAACCGCTGTCCGCGAGAAGCATGGCCTCGGGGACGCGGAGGTGCTCCTCCATGTCGGACGGGTCGCCCCGGAGAAGGACATCGCCTTCCTCCTGAAGGCCTATCCGGGTCTCCAGCGGCGACGACCCGGCTGCAAGCTCCTCTTCGTCGGAACCGGTCCCGAACTCGAGAGGTGTCAGCGATTCGTCCATCGCCATGGCCTCACGGACGACATTCTCTTCACGGGGTTCGTGCCGGACGAGGAGCTTCCTGCCTACTATGCCGCGGCCGACGTCATGACCATCGCCTCCCAGTTCGAGACCCAGGGCATGGTGGCCCTCGAGGCCATGGCGTGCGGGAAGCCCGTGGTGGCCGTGAATTACCGAGCCTTCCCGGAGTACATCGAGGACGGGGGCAATGGGTTCCTGTTTCCGCCTGGCGATGTGCCCGGCTTCCACATGAGTGTCTTGGCCGCCCTGGACTGCGATGACGGGATTCGAGAGCAGGCTCGCGAAACGGCGCAGCGCTTCTCGTGGGACCACTGCACGGAGAAGCTGGTCGCCTTGTACGAGGACATGACGGCCCAGGCCTAGGATCTGTCGATGCTGATCACTTCTATCCGGAAGATCAAGGTCTGGCCCACGACCTCGTCATTGTAGTCTACCGCATAGGTCCCCGCTCCAGGATTGACGTTCACGATGCGGAAGGTACCCTGGTCATCCTCGGCCTTCACGCTGTCGATGTCACCCAGGTCCAGCAGGTGCATCACGACGATGCGTCCCTGGCCCCCATTGGCGGACGTGTCCACCTCGAGCACACGGGCGTCCCATGCCTCGAAGGCCTGAATGATGAAGCCCACTTGGGGCAGGTGCATGAGGGTAACGAAGTCGTCCGAAGCCTCCACAACCCGGATCGGCCACGCCCAGATGGGATGGGTGAACGTGAGCCCAGCCACGGGATCTTGTTGGGGGAACCGCGCGGCGAACTCGGCCCGTAGGAGCGTCTCGAACTGCGTCAGCTCCTCACGCAGCGGTCGGACCTCGATCCGCGAGGGGTCCGGGGGACCATAGCCCATCTCGGGCGGGACGACGACTTCCCGGGCTTCTCCCACGCGCATGGGCGTGGGGAAAAGAACGCCATGCTCAAAGCCCTCGATGACCGTGGGCGGCGTGGAACCCACCTGGAACCCCAGGGGCGAGTAGGAGAGCCGGAGCTCGAACGACACCGCCTTGGGCCAGGTCGCGTTGTCCTCCGCCACGTGCTGGAGGCTCGTATCAAAGACCCGTCCGTTGGTGAAGAATCCGATGTAACTCACCTGCACAAAGTCCCCCGACTGCACCACATCGGGGGGGACCGGGGCCGGAGGCAGCGTCGCGACCAAGACGCCGATGATGATGGCGGCCACGATGACGATGGCGATGACGACCCGCACGGGGCTGATCTGGGAGGGCCATCGGGGCAAGCGCTGCATCCTGTCCAGGTCTACGGGTGAGGATTCGATAAATATTGCGGTATCCGCGGGGCCATGGTCGGGTGGACGTTCATAAGCGCGGGCCGCCTATGCGCCCTTCGTGCGGGAGCGGACGGTGACCTGCCCCGAGTGCGGGTCCTCCGACCTCTACTGGGAGGCCGGTATGATCGCGGGCCAGCTCTACCATTGTCGGGCTTGCGACTACGTGGGCGCGTTTGTCGTCGAGATGGAACCGGACCGGAGGGAGGACTAGGCGAACATGGTCCCCGTCTCGGTGGAC
Organism: Thermoplasmatota archaeon; assembly: GCA_022848785.1. Next base: position 7,794 of record JAJISK010000004.1, on the reverse strand, counting down.
CCTTCCAGGGCCGCTTCGACAACCTTCTCACGTGCCTGTATGAAATCCTCAGACACGACGTGGTCCCGTCCCTCACGGATCGCAAACATCCCCGCTTCCGTGCAGATGGCCTTGATGTCCGCCCCGGAGACCCCGTCGGTCTGGGCGGTCAACTGATCGAAGGACACGTCCCCCTGGATGTTCATGCCCCGGCTGTGAATCCGGAAAATCTCCACCCGGGCCTCCCGGTCGGGGAGGGGGAACTGCACGATCCGGTCGAACCGACCCGGCCGCATGAGGGCCGTGTCCAGGATGTCCGGACGGTTTGTCGCGCCGATGATCTTGACGTTGGAGAGGGGCTCGAACCCGTCCATGGCCGCGAGGAGCTGCATCAGGGTTCGCTGCACTTCGCGGTCCCCGCTGGTCGCAAGCTCGAGCCGCTTGGCACCGATGGCGTCCAGTTCGTCAATGAAGACAATGGAAGGAGCCCGCTCTTGAGCGAGCTCAAAGAGCTCACGAACCAACCGCGCACCCTCGCCGATGTACTTCTGCACGAGCTCGGAGCCGACGAGCCGGACGAAGCTGGCCTTCGTCTTGTTGGCCACCGCCTTCGCCATAAGGGTCTTCCCGGTCCCGGGCGGACCGACGAGGAGGACGCCCTTCGGCGGCTCGATGCCCACCTTGCGGAAGACCTCCGGCTTCAACATGGGCTCCTCCACGGCCTCCCGGACCTCGCGGAGGGCCTCCTTCAGGCCGCCAATTTCCTCGTAGGTAATCGCAGGCTTCTCGATCACCTCCGCGCCGATGACAATCGGGTCGTAGGAGGGGGGCAGTACGCCCATCACGGCCAGAGTCTGCTTGTTTAGGGCCACCCGGGACCCGACGACGAGGCTGTCGGGGTCCACGTAGTCCGCGGCCTGGACGATGAAGTCGGGGCCGGTCGTGCTCTTGACGACCACCCGGCCGTCCACCAGGATGTCTCGAATCATACCAATGATGAGGGGCGGAGACTTCAGTCGATCGAGCTCGGTCTTGAGGCGTTTTGCCTCCCGCCTCAGCTTCCCCAGCTCGCTCTGAATGAACCGCTTCTCCCCTTCGATCAGCTTTGAATCCTGGAGAAGTCGGTCGTTCTTCTGTTCGAGGAGGGCGATGCGCTCGGAAAGACGTTCGTAGAATTCCTGTGCGTCTTCCTCATCCAAAAGCGTGCCTCCTGGCGGGGGAGGGGAGCATCGCGCGCTAATTACCTGGAGGGTCTATTTATGCGTTCCCCCGCGGTCATCAGAAACGATAGACGGGGGCCGACATGTTCAAGTTAGAACGAGCTATGGGCTCCTTGAGCCTCTTGCGACGGCGGGTCGATCCGTGGGTTGTGGGGGCCCTCGCACTGGGCACCTTCGCCTCCCTGGCCATGCCCTACACCCTCTACGTCATGACGGTCCTGTTTGTCTTCGGCCTCGTGGCTGCGGCGGTCTTCCTTCTCCTGTCCCCGGCCATCCTCTCTTTCCAGTACTTCCGGTACCGGTGGGGGTCTCGGCTCCCCTCGCTGGAAGAGAGGTAACGAGGAAGACCCGATGCCGTTGTGCGAGATGTGCGGGGCCGAGCAGGACCGACTGCGGCCCGTGTTGGTGGAAGGGACCCGCCTCAGGCTCTGCGACCGTTGCTCGCGTTTCGGGGAGGAGATCCAGCCCGCGAAGACGCGCCCTGCCACGCTCCCGGGTGCGCCTCGAAGCCGTACCGACCGCCCGGTACGGGAGCCGGAATACGACCTGGCACCGGATTTCCCCGACCGACTGCGGCGGGCCCGAGAGGCTTTCGGGTGGAAACGGGAGGAGCTCGCTCGGCGGATCAACGAGAAGCTGAGTGTGCTGGAGAAATTGGAGAAGGGGCGAATGCGGCCACCCGACACCCTGGTGGCAAAGCTCGAGCGCGTCCTCGAGATTCGGCTGCGAGAGCGCGTCGAGGAAGGAGAGGCCCCCCGGCACACGGAAGCCACGCCTCTGACCCTGGGCGACCTAATTCGCCGGAAAGACTAACGACGGTCCTCCCGCACCCTCGCTTCCACCTCGGGGTAGAAACCGGAAACATCGACCTCGAGCTCCCGGGCCGCCAGGAGGGCGGCGACTTCCACGTAGATACCCGTGCCATCCTGAATCGTGTTGACTCGGGCGGCTAGTTCTTTCCTGGGGACAGCCGCGGCCCTCGCAATCGCATCGAGAATGCGCTCGAACAAGTCGCCCACGCCCTGAAGGACTTCGGTCGTCGGAACGAAGTTCAAGGGCACCTCCACCGCCTCGAGGTCAAATGTGGGCTCCACGCCCCCTTCCACCACCGTGACGAGGCCCTTCTGCACACTGAGGTCGAGGAGGCGCTGGGCTTCCTTCGGGGGAAACCAGCGCAGGTCCATCGAGGCCGAGAGCACGAACTCTCGCTCCGACATCCGCTCCCGACCCTTCCGACGGAAGAGGAGGGAGATGGTCCGCTTGAGGCCCTCCATCAGATCAGCTCATAAAGGTTGGCGACCACGCGTCCTTCGACCTGGGGTTGTCCCCCGGCGACCCGAACGGGCCCCACATAGAGTTCCATGTCTTCGAGTTCCTCGATCCACGAGGGCCTCTTGCGGAGAAGGGGGTAATGGAGATACACGCCCCGTTCGATCCCCGCCTCCCGTGCCTCTCGGAAGAGGTCGGAGGGTTCGCGTTGCGGATCCCCGCCTCCCCCCTTCAAATCGGGCCCCTCCTCCACGCAGAACGCCAACTGGCCTGTGAGCTCGTTCGCCTCAGAAAGCACCTCGAATCCCCCCATCCGACGCCCGTTGATGACCGCCACCTCCGCCCCCGCGACCAAGACATCCACCAGGGTGCCGAGGGTTCGAGCCCCGCCTTCGACCCAGAGTCCCCTCCCCTCGAACCGACGGTAAACCTCGAGTTGGGGAACTCCTCCGGCCGTCCCCTCGAGGTCCCAAATCAAGACCCTTCCGTACTTCTTCCCCGCGTCCTGGAGCATCCCGAGGTCTCCGGCGCCCCTAGTCTTCCCGGTCGGGTCGCGGGGCCTTCCCCGCCGGAGAGCGACCCACGGAAGGACCTCCGAAACGGTCACGCGGCGCTCACGCGGTCCGCCTCTTAAAGTCCTGACGCATCGAGCGAAAGGGATTTATGGTCGGAAAAGGATGATAACGGGCCCCTCGCGAAGGTCGTGGGGACTCGTGAACCGCGATGCATGTAGGGGCGGATATCGTACGGTGCCCTCACGACGAGGCGCTCGCCTTGGTGAATGGGGTCAACCCCGGTATCCTACAATCCCCCGACCGGGTCAGGGCGAGGAGAGAGCGGCGCTTTCCATGAATCGGACCGTTAAGGTCGGGGGACAACTCCCGCTCAAGCGGGTTCGTCCTCGTCAAATTCGGCCCCGCACGGGCAGGCCCTGGCGTCCATCGGAAGCCAACGTCGGCAGAGAGGGCACTGGAAGCCCGCCTTGCCCCGGCGAATGGCGAGGACCGAGTCCGATTCCGTTTCCTCGAGTTCCAGGGCCCGCTGGCGGCAGAGCTTGGCCTTGAGATCGTCTCCAACCCGCTCGTAGATCTTCGCCTTGAGCATCCATAGGGCAGGGTATCGAGGGTCGAGCCGTGCGAGCTGGTTGAGGGTCTCGATGGCCTCCTCGTATCCACGCAGCCTGGCCTGGGCGACGGACTTCGTGAAGAGGGCATCGGTGTCGGTTGGGTCGTCCGTCAGACGATCCTCGCACCGTTGGAGGACCTGCCGGACTTGCTTGATACGGGTCTCGTCCGACCCGTATCCGCATGCGATGCAGGCCTCGTCTTCCATGGGATCCCCACACTTAGGACAGCGAGACGCTTCGAGCGCCTGGGGAGGGATGGACCACGAGACCAGTGCCGCTTCCGGATGCTCTGTGATCGTGAACCCTACGAACGGGGGCTTCATGGATAGGTAGTAATCCTTGGCCTTCTTCCCCGACCTCGCCACCGAGACCTTCCAGGCCGGCCCCACGTCGGACCGTTCTCGGAGCAACCGAACGACTCCGTCGGCCATCCCCTCGAGCCGCGCCATCACGTCAGGGGCGACCAATTCCGCATCGAGCACAAGGATCGCCGTACCGTAGGCTCGCATTGCCTTGTCCCGGATCGCCTTCGCCAGATCCAGCGCCCGGTCCTTACCGAACCACGTGGCGTCCGTCAGGAACTCCAGGATGGCGAGCCCCCGGCCCTCCTTCCCATGGAGGAGCCCGTCTAGCGCCGGTTCGAGGGCTTCTAGCTTCCCCGGACACCGGAGGACTCCCCTCTCCTCGACCGTCTGCGTCACCGCAGCCTCCTTGTGCGAGTACCAGTCCAGAATGCGAAACCGGCCTCTGAGGAGGGCGGACTTCCCCTCCCTTCCGGCGAGGTCGAGCTTGGTCAAGACCTTCTTGGGGGAGGTATTGGAGAGAACTGCCAGAAGCGGCGCTTCCTCGTGCAGTGCATGAAGGATCAGGGGAACGAGAAAGGCCTCTCGTTCGGGTCCGGATGGTGTCAGGAGGAGGATCACGGACCCCGAGGGAAAGGCCTCTCCCAAGAACGCGCCGGACGATTCCTCCAACTTCGCTTCCATCTTGGATCGCCGCCTCCCTGGACCCCGCCTCGCGTGCGGGTTGGGGAACGCTTCGCGTCGGCGTAGGACGATTGCGTTTCCTCCCGCGATGGCGCCTTATACCTTCGGCCGGCATTATCGAGGGTGATATCGAGTGCCCTGACCAACCTGCGCGGTAAAGCCTTTAACCAAACTCCGGTGAGTCAACTTATTTATTCAGCGGAGGCTATATCTGAGTAGGTGAGAAATCGTGGAAAAGATAGGTAAGACAAGGCTGGAACGTTTTCTTGAGTTCCAGAGGGCACCGGCAACGAGGACTACCTACAGGGGTGGCTTAAAGAAATTCTTCGCCACCACCTATCCCGACCTCCCGTTGGAAGAAGCAGCCGAACAATACTTCGACGAAGGGCGTGGCGATGAGGACTACGAGAGAGATGTGCAAGGGTTCATCAACGACTTAAACGAGCGCAACTTGGTTGCCGGGTCAATTCGAACCCATGTAGCTGCTGTGAGGGCGTTTCTCGAGGACAACCGAGTCATCCTAACCGGGGCGTTCTGGAGGCGGATGAGTAGGAAGATGCAGGGAGGGAAGGTGACGATAGACCGGATTCCCACAGACGAGGAGTTGGTGCGTATTCTAGAACATCTACCGCTTCGTGGGAGGGCTCTCTTCCATCTCCTTGCGACCTCCGGGATACGTATTGGGTCAGCACTTCGACTTCGCATCGAAGACGTCCACCTCAACGCGGACCACGTGCAACTTATGGTGCGGGCACCAAGGGAGAAGAAGAGGAAGTCCTTCATAGCCTTCGCGTCAGAGCAGACGAAGGAGTTGTTGGAGGAATGGTACCGGGTGAGGGCCGACTACCTTGCCTCGGCAGTCAATCGTTCACGCGCCTATGAGAAGGATGCAGATGATGACCGGGTCTTCCCCATGCACCAGAGGACTGCGACCCGTCTTTGGAGGAAGGCATTGGAAGACGCCGACCTTGGTGAGCGGGACCCGAACACGAACTGGTATGTCCTCCATCCACACACTCTTCGTGCTCGCGTAAGAACTAAGATGATAGATGCGGGGGTTCCTTCCGAATTTGCCCACATACTCATTGGTCAACGGTCATACCTCGACTCATACGTGAAGCCGGGAGTTCCGAAGCTGCTCGAACAATACAAGAAAGCAGAACCCTTCCTCGTTCCCTCGGGCGTTGTGAGGACGGTGAGGGAGTTGGATGAGAGGATGCAGAGGGAAAACGCGGACTTACAGTTCCAGGTGGGCATCCTCACTCGTGAGTTAACCCGACTCACAGCCGAGAATGAGAACCTTCAGAAAAACGTCAATGCCATCCTCGCTCTCGGTGAGAAAATGAAGCCCAAAGAGCGTTTCGATGCCTCAGTGGGGGAAGAGGAGAAAGCCAAGCTTGGGAAGTTGAAGAAGAAGGTACTTCAATAGTCCAAGAGGCTAGGGGTTTTGAGGCGTTCGAGGCTGCGCAGGGGACCTAGAAGGTCGCACGAGCCGGGGTTAAGGAATAACCTTTGCCTAGTGGTTGCCAAGATAATTTTGTTAGATTGGCTCATCGGTACGCCATCCATCCTCTTGCTGGGCCGTTGTAGGTTGCTTATGAAGGGGTCGCTTAACCGGATTGTCTGCGAAAAAGGACTGATACTCCCGCTCGTAGACTTCGTCTCCCCAGCCGAGCATAGATTTGCGTCGTTGAAATGTCCTGATGACCCAACCGTCGGGCTATGGTATCCAGCGTCTTTGCTCAGGGTGACATCAGTGAGGCTCTCAAGGCGCTGGACCCCACATCTCTATGGAAGCTCCTTTCCGCAGTAGGGACAAAGCTTGGCATCCATCGGAATGGACCTCCCGCATTCTGGGCACATCCTCCCACCCGGAGTGGCGGGAGTGGGCTGGTAAGCCGGGGGTGGGGCGTAAACGTATCCAATCTTCGAATGTGCCAGGAGGAAGAAGATACCGCCGACCAGCGCCCCTATCGGGGGAAACAGTCCAAATATCCCCAGGATCAGAGACGAGGTCTGTGCCTGGGAATACCGACCCGCTTCAATGTTGCTCCGCACCGTCCAGGCCCATATCGTGAAGCCCGCGCTCAATGCGAGGAAGACGGTGAAGGGGAAAATGAACGGAAATAGCCAGCCGCCACCCCAAGAACCACCCATCATGTCCCATCCCATGCCCGTGTCCCAGAATGCGAAGAAAATCGCGCCAATCAACAGCACCAGAGACCAGATGGCCGTCATAATGGCGAAGAAGATGAAGCCCACGAGGGCGTAGGTCCTAGCAGTCTGGATTTCTGCCCTGGCTTGGGGAGTCATCGATTCCGGAGGACCACTCATAACAGGCTGAGGTAGGGTAAATCCGCTATTAAGTCTCTGGCAAGTGTTGGAACTTGAGTCAAGGTGCCGTCGATGAGGGCCATCGAGGTTCATCCATATTTCCACCGCGTCGGGGTCTAAACCTCCAATGGTTTTCCAATAGTTATCGGGGTCGGTAGGCCATCGTGCGCATGAAATGCATGCATCTAGGGAGAGGGCTCATGTGGATTGGACTTGGACCCTAAGGCGCATGTTTGCTCCTTTGGTGAAGTCCCCAAAGGGCTCAAGGGCTCAAGGACTGGGTGTAGCGTTTGCTGCGCTGTGGGGCTCTCCAATCCTCCATCCACTGCGACACTGCCACACTGCGACGCTGCGACACTGCGGCGTTGCGGCGGCGACGACGATGACGACGTTGCGACGCTGCGGCTGTCGTACGCTTGCACGGGTAGATGCATGCATCTGAGAGAATTTCCTTCGGCGGTCATCGGTCATCATCCTCCCCTGGAGATGTTGAAATCACTCTCCTCTTTTCTCCTTGAATCTCCGCAAAATATAGACTATGGAATATGGGATATGGTCCCTAGTGCGCATTTTTACGCCTTGGCCAAAAGCTTCAGTCCTCCAAGTCAGATTTGTCGATGGGATTCGGACTAACGTCGACGCACCCACGTTCATCCTTGGGGTTCGTGTGGTGGTTTCTCAGCCACTAGAGCCCCAAGGATAAGGAAACCCCCTAACGTGACCGTTCTCCCCCTTCTTGTGGATTCTGAAGGGGCTTCTCGACCATTCTAGAGTCCCATGAGAGAGGGGTGAATCCCCCGTCCCAGCACACAGGTCTTTCTCTGGCCTCTGAGAGGTCCGATTTGCTGGAAACCTGCGCCGTCGTAGTCATCGATGCATC
>JAJISK010000039.1:6395-8562 GCA_022848785.1 Thermoplasmatota archaeon | reverse complement strand
ATGGCCTGGAAGGCAGGACGACCACGATGCCCCAGGAGTTGGACGTATTGGCGTGCCAGCTCCACGGCGGGCTCCGTCACGTCTACGGTCCCGGGTTCCGTTCCCCCGCTCCAGATTTTCTCGGCGATGGTCTCCAAGGCCCGGGCAATGCCCTCGTCGTCCGTCCAGATGGCGATGTCCTCCCCCCGGTAGAGGTTGTCATCGTCGGGGATGGGGTGGTTCAAGAGGACGACTCGCTGGTCGAAGACGTACCAGTAGATGGGGAGGTGCTCCGTGATGCCTCTGATCTTCGCGAAACGGGAGATCGTGTCCACCTGCTCTTTGTTCTGCGGGGTGATCGGGAAGGCGTACCGGACCTGCAGGCCCTCCTTGATCTTCTGTTCGAGGGTGAAGATGGCCGACTTGACGATGCGAAAGGGGCTGTTGGGTGTGCCCACCCCGATGATGGATTTCTCGGCCTCGTCGTACATCTTCATGAGGCGCTCGTGGGCGTTGCGCCTCCCGTAGATTGCCTCAAAGCGACCCCGCTCCTCCGCGGCGACCTCCCCTCGGATGGTGAACTCCCGGGACAGGTCTTCGATGCTGCCCTCGATCCCACGAGCCTCCTCCCGCAGGTCCCGCGCGGAGGCCTGAAGGTAGGCCTGGATCGGCACGGGCCGATACCGGAGCGGGGTCTCCGGGATAATCTCGACGAGCCCCTTGTCGTGGAGCTGGTTCATCGTGGCGTAGACGCGCGTGCGAGGAACCCCCGCGATGGCTGGGACCCGGCTGGCCTTCGAGGCACCCAGTCCGAGGAGGGCCAGGTACACGCGAGCCTGGTACTCGGTGAGACCCAGGTCAAGGAGAGTCTTGAGCCGTTCGGGCCGTCCGCTCATGACGCCTTACCATGGGTTGGAGAGCGAAAAAACGTTACGCCGCCCTCAGGGAAGAGCCAGCTCGTGGGCGGACACTTCTGGAAGTCGACGAGGGAAGGTGTCTCCGTCATCGGTGGCTCCGCTCGCTCTCCGTGGCGCAAGGCGACAACGCCCGTGGACTGGTCTTCATGGGTCGATGGCTTCGCGCCCTGGAACGGGGGGGGGGGGGCCTTTCGGGCGGGAACCCCGTTTCCCATGTACGGCCCGTGGCCCCGCTGCCCCTGAGACAAGGAAGGCCCCCCGATGAACGGATCACGGGGCGTTGGTCCCATCTGATCCCGTGAATGCGCGGGGCTTCGATCAACCGATCCACTTCTGCCCCGGTCTGCTTGCCGCCACACGAGCGTCTCTCGCGTTTGGCCCTGGAGGCGACCAAGTGAGAGATGCGCGGTGTTCCATCCGACCATCACCGCCTGGTGAGACCGGATGAATGAGACCCCAACCCAACCTTTTATACGGCCCCATACTTGTGCTCAATCGGGACCTGGCCAGGGTCCTCCGCTGGGTGACGGGCGATGCAAGGCGCAACGAGGGGATCTCAGGTCAACATCGCCGGCTTCCGGTCCGACGATTTTCTCAAGTGGATCAACGAGAACGTCGACGAGACCATGCACAAGGCGAAGGAGCGCTTCTTGCCTCGTAACCTCCTGGACCGCTTCCTGAATTGGGCCAAGCGCAACTCCCCCTGGCCCCTCCACTGGGGCATCATGTGCTGCGCCATCGAGATGGCCGCCACTTCCGACCCCCGTTTCGACGCGGAGCGATTCGGCGTCATTTACCGCTCCACTCCCCGGCAGACCGACATCCTCCTGCTGAACGGGCCTATCAGCCTGAAGCTCCGGCCCGTAGTCCTGCGCCTCTATGAGCAGATGCCCGACCCGAAGTGGGTCATGGCCATGGGGGAGTGCACGATCTGCGGAGGCCCCTACTATGACTCCTACAGCATCATCAAGGGTTCCTACACGATTGTCCCCACGGACGTCTTCATTCCCGGCTGCCCCGTTCGGCCGGAGGCCCTCCTGGACGGGTTCCTCAAGCTGCGGAAGAAGATTCAGGCGGAGAAGCAGGGGTACATCACCACCCGGACGGGCCGCCTGGTGAGCTCCCGGGAGGGACAGCTGCGTCAATGGGACCAGGGAGAGATGACCTACGAAGTCCCCCAAGTCCAAGACCCGAAAGTCAAAGGTTGACAGCGCTTCCATCACGAAGGTCTTCCTGCGGCCCATGATGTTCACGCTCAAGCAGTTCATTCG
>JAJISK010000039.1:0-6361 GCA_022848785.1 Thermoplasmatota archaeon | reverse complement strand
TATCCCTACGAGCGGCCCACCTTCCCCGAAAACGTGCGGAACCAGCACGAGATCGATTGGGAGAAGTGCATCGGATGCGAGATCTGCCGGAAGGTGTGCCCCAACGAGTGCATCTACTTCGAGTTCGTGGACGTCGGAGCGGACTACCAGCCCGGCCCTTTGCGGTCGGAGATGGACACCATCAAGAAGCAGGTTCGCCGACCGGCCGTGGACGTGGGCCACTGTCTCTTCTGCGGGGACTGCGAGGAGTTCTGCCCCACCGACGCCTACGGCTTCATCGACACCATCGAGCTCGCAGACTACGCCCGGGAGGACCTCTACTACCACGCGGAGGAGCTCATGAAAGCGCCCGAGGCGAGCGACAAGGAGAAGGTCCTCTTCAACCGGCTGGGAGAGAATCCCATTCTGCAGGTCGACGTCTGCATCGGGTGCCTCCGATGCGCGCGGGAGTGCCCCACCCTTTGCATGGAGATGGTCCCGGGCCCGAACGAGCGGAGGGACAAGCCCGTCCCCATCCCGGACATCGACTATTCCCGCTGCATCGGGTGCGCCCAGTGCGTGGACGTGTGCCCCGTGAACTGTCTCCACATGGAGGACGTCACCGTCGACGACGCCTTCTTCTACCACGTGAATCCTCACGAACTGACGCCCATCGTCAGCACCCTGATGCAAGAGGAGTAGGCAGACTCAACTTTCGGCGCGAGGGCCGCCCTCGGAGGAGGAACTCTGAACGCGGATGTGAAGCGAGCCCTGGAACGGGATCGGACCGTCGACATCACGACCATCGGTCGGCGGAGCGGCCTGCCGCGTCGGATTGAGATCTGGTTTCATCGCGTCGGCGGCCATCTCTACATTACCGGCACGCCGGGCCGTCGCGGTTGGTACGCAAACCTCCTCCAGAATCCCGAGTTCACCTTCCACCTGAAAGCGAGTACCCGAGCGGACCTACCTGCCCGCGCCGTCCCGGTCGTGGACGTTCGGCAGAGGAGGGAGATCCTGGGCCAGATTCTGCAGAACCTGGGCGCAGGGAGGATCCTCGACGCCTGGATGGCGGGCAGTCCTCTGGTGGAGGTCGTCCTGGGGGCGAAGAACTGAAGGCCGAACTCGGGTACTGGGCCGCACAAGAGCAGCACGATCCGGCCGAGCTGCTTCGCCTCCTCTCCGCGGCCGAGAAGGCGGGTTTTCGTCGAGCGATTTCCAGCGACCACTTCCACCCCTGGTTCCACACCGATGCAAGCTCCGGTTCGACCCTCGTGTGGCTCGCGTCGGCCCTGGAGCGGACCCAATCCATGACCATCGGGACCGGGGTCACGGCACCGATCTACCGCTACCATCCGGCCATCCTCGCGCAGGACTTTGCGAGCCTGGATCACCTGCACCCCGGTCGGGTGGCGATCGGGGTGGGAACGGGTGAAGCGATGAACGAAGTTCCGCTGGGCTTCGAGTGGCCCCCCTTCAAGGCGCGGATCGAGCGGATGGAGGAGGCCATCCGCATCATGCGTCTCCTCTGGTCTGACGACTTCGTTGATTTTGACGGGAAGCACTATCGCCTTCGAGGGGCCAACCTCTACGTTCGCCCGGGGGAGTCGATCCCGATTAACGTCGCCGCCTCGGGGCCGAAGGCGGCGGAACTGGCAGGACGCCTCGCGGACGGGCTCCTCACCGTCCCGATGGACAGGAGCCGCTACGGGGAAGTGATCTTCCCCGCCCTGCAACGAGGCGCCGAGGCGGAGGGGCGCGACCCCTCCTCCCTTCGCCTCCTCCTCGAATTCAAGTTCTCCCTCGACCCCGATTACGACCGGGCTCTCGCCTCGATCCGTCGGTGGGGCGCCACGGAGGTCCCTCGCATCTTCGACGCGGAGGTGTACGACCCGCGCGAACTCGAGCGGATGGCCATGCAGGTGGAGGCGGCGGAGCTCCTCAAGACCTGGGAGGTTGTCACCGACGTCGAAGATCTCTTCGGACCCCTCGAGGAGTACGCCCGGCTCGGTTTCCAGGAGCTTTACCTGCACAGCTCGAGCCCCGATGAAGAGGGGGTTCTGCGCGAACTCCGGCGCGGGCTGCTCCCTGCGTGGCAGGAGGAGGGGGCGAAATAGGTTAGATTGGCCCGCGGTGGGGAAAGGTTAAAAACCCCCCCGGTCCATCATTACGGCGTTATGCCATCCGAGCAGGAAGTCATGGACGTCTTGAAGAAGTGCTACGATCCCGAGATTCCCATCAACGTCGTGGATCTGGGCCTCATCTACGGCGTGGACATCGAAGACGGGAAGGTCAAAGTGAGCATGACCCTGACCTCCCCGGGATGTCCCATGCATACGATGATCTCTGAGGATATCCAGCGGAAACTCCTGAAGCTCGAGGACCTCGACGAGGCCGAGGTCGAGGTGGTCTGGGAGCCTCCGTGGAACCCCGAGAAGATGACGGAGACGGCCAAGAAGATGCTCGGCTGGGGGATGTAGGCTCCCGCTTTCTGTTGACGCGCTCAGGACCTCCACCGCCCTCGACCATGCGGTTTCCTTGAACGATCTTGTTTCAAGAGCGCGATCGCTAAGTTTCCGCCTATGGACGGAGGGGCGGGTCCACACCCCCTTTTCCCGCTGTGAGCCCACAAGCTTGATATGGCCGCCACCTTTTGGAGGCCCGGTCCCGGACCCCAGGGAGGTATAGGACGCCCCGGATCACGGATTGGGAGAACGACTTCTTCGCGTGTCTTCAGTGCGGCTATTGCGCCCCCGTATGCCCGCCGTACCAGGAGATGGGCTGGGAGTCCATCACCCCTCGGGGGAAGATGTACTACCTTCGCTCCCACTACATGAAAGGGCCCCTCGATCGTCTCCTACGGCGGAAGACGCCTATCGATGCGTCGGTCGCGGAAGCGGTCTACAAGTGCACCTCGTGCGGTCACTGCGAGAGTGTGTGCCCGGTGGACATTCCCTTCTCGCGGATTTGGGACGAGATCAAGCAGTGGACGCTCGACCGAGGAGTGGCGAACTTCCCGGAGCACCAGGCGCAGATGGCGAATGTCGTCCAGGAGCGGAACATCTACGGCGAACCCCACGCCGAGCGGGCGGCGTGGTTGCCCGAGGACGCCCAGCTCTCTGACAACCCCGAGGTCATCTACTGGGCCGGGTGCGCGGCGAGCTACCGCCAACAGGAGTTGGCGCGGGCCGTCATCAAGATCCTGAATGCGGCGGGAGTACGGTACAACATCCTAGGACAGGACGAATGGTGCAGCGGGGGTCCGCTCATGCGCATGGGCTTCGTCCGCTACGTCGTCCGGGAGCTGGGGCCCCACAACGTGGAGGCCGTGGCCCGGACCGGGGTGAAGGCCCTCGTCACCGCGTGCGCCGAGTGCTATCGGGCCTTCTGGCGGGACTACCGGGAGAAGGGCGTCGGCAACCCGCCGTTCTCCGTCTATCACATCTCCCAGTACGTGGAGCGGCTCGTGAAGGAGAAGCGGCTGAAGCTCAAGAAGACCTGGGAGAAGGACCTCACCTTCCATGACGCCTGCCACATGGGGCGGAACGCCGGAAACTACGAGGCGCCCCGGACGGCCATCAAGTTCGTCTCCAAGGCGAAGTACACGGAGATGCGGCGCAATCGAGACGACACCCTATGTAGCGGGGCCAGCGGGGGCTTCAACCTGGTGTGGAAGCGGGAGGCGCGAAACATCGCCAGGCGACGCCTGGAGGAAGCCCGGGCCACCGGATCCGAGGTCCTCGCGACGACGTGCCCCCACGCCGAGGCCCACCTGAAGGAGGTCGCCCGGCGAGCCAACATCCCCATTCGGGTCATGGACCTCGCGGAGCTCATCGCGGAGTCCATGGAGCCGACCTCTGAGCCCGAGGCGGAGCCTGAACCGGCGGAACCCCTCGAGGAGCCTGCCGCCACCTAGATCCAGCGGTAGAGGACCTTGAAAAAGCCCTCCTTCCTCGCCTCGCCTCGGAAGCCCAACCACGACCGGATCGCGTTTCGGAGTTCCTCCACTTCATCCCCGAACCCCGTGAGCATGGCGTCGTACTGCGTCAGGTCCTCCAGGCGTTGAGCCTCCACGAGGATGACCTGGGCCTCCCCCAACCGATCCTCCCCCAGCCGGACGTCGAAGAGGTTGCCGGGGAACCACGGCTCCTTGTCCGCCTCCTCCTTGCCCCGGTAGACGTAGTAGACCAGTTGCTTCCGGAGCTTCTCCTCGTCGATGGGAGGCTGGTAGGCGTAGGACTTCTTGGCTTGGGCAGGTGCGACCACGATCCCCGTCTCCTCCTTTTCGGACAAGTACGTTGGGTATATAGCTGCTGAGGCGGGGAAAGGCAAAAGGGAGGGGAGGCATACTCCGAGGCCGCGGAGGTAGCCAAGCCTGGTCAACGGCGCAGCCCTTAGGAGGCTGTCCTTAGTGGTTCGCAGGTTCAAATCCTGCCCTCCGCACTCCAACGGTGGTTTCTGACACTTGCCCAGGAACCTTCTGCAGCCAGGAGCGGGGACTTCGCTGTTCTTGTGGACGACCATGAGAACGAGACTCCGATCATCGACCTGACCAAGTTCGGGAACCGACCCCGCGATGATTAGGTCGCCGAAACCTTCACAGCTGAAGGTCGGGAAACTGATACGCCTCGCGTTCTGGCGAAGGCATCCTCAGGTATCGTGTCGTCTCGCGGATGCCGTCCCTAAGGGAGGTCCACCGCATCCCAAGGAGTCGTTCCGCACGCTCGGTGGCGAAGGATCGATCCGATCCCGGAAGGTAGGTCCCGGGAGGAGCTCGGACGGCCACGCGAAGTGAGCCATCCACGGTCAGGAGCGCGTCCCGGAGTTGGGCCGGAGTCACGCTGACCGGATGAGCGACGTTGAGCACATGGCTCTCCTGTTTTTTCGCTAGGGCGACGGCGCGGAGGAGGGCCTGGAGGACGTCTCCCAGGAAGACAAAACTCACCCGGGCGCGGCGACCGAAGTCCAGACTGACTCGCCCCCGTTGCAGGATCCGCCCCAGGCACTCCTGCAGAAGACCCCTACGCTCATGGCCGGGTCCGTACACGTCGCTTAGTCGCAGGACGAGGCCGGTCGCCCTCTCCATCACCCAATGCTCCCCGAGGAGCTTGGTGAGTCCGTATGCGCTCTCCTTCTCAGGCATCGGAGTCTTGCGGAGGAGTCCCGTAACCGCGGCCTCGACGTCCTCTACCTCCTCGTCCCCCCAGGTCTCGATGAGGTCGTTCAGGCCCTCAAGGATCGTCTGGGACCATGCGTTCGTCTCGGGCCGGCCCGGTAAGGACTCGTCCTCGGTGAGGGGGCCAGAGTTTCCGCCGCTTAGTTCGTAGACGGAGACCGAGGAGGTGTAAACGAGGGGTTTGCCGTATGCGTCCGCGAGGAAGGCGACCGCGCCGGTGCCGAAGCTGTTCGTTGCGAGGAAGGTCGCCAGCTGGCGCCCATCCTCCGCGGCGGAGATGGGATTCTGGGCGGCCAGGTGCAGGACGACATCGCTCTCGGCCACCAACGACTCGAGGGCCCCCCGCGTGCACAGATCGCCCGTGCGGATGGAGAGTCCCGGCTCACGCCGGACCCCGGGCCGACGAACGAGGGCTCGGACCTCCACCGAGGGGAAGCGAAGGAGGTGTCGGACCAGCATGCCGCCAATGCATCCCGTGGCCCCCGTGACCCCGATGACCAGCCTCTGGCTCTGTTCATCCGGCATGAGGCCTCATCCGGGACGCGGCGGGGGTGGAGGCACGGAACGTCTCTCTGCCTTCGTGACGGCCGCCTCCGCGGCTTCGATGACATCAATCACGTGGCACGCATCCGCGGGATGGGCAAGGGGCGGCCTCGGGCCCCGGACCGCTTCGACGAAGTCCAGCAAATCGCGGGCCACGTGGGCCTCTTCGAGGGCATCATGCCCCCGGCCCAGCCCCGTCCCATGGCTCTCGTGTGTGGGGGTCCCGAGCTCCACGGTCTGCAGGATGACCTCGTACCGAGAGGGGGACCCAGAAGGGCGCCGGACTTCCAGCGCGCCTTCGGTCCCGGAGATGGCGAGGTGTCCCCAGTCCAGATATCCTGGTGCCATGGTGTATCCGGCGATGACTGCTCCCAGAGCACCGCCCGACAGGTCGAGGGCAAGCACAACCCCTTCGTTCACCTCAGCGGGGAGTTGACTCCCTCCCCATCGACGGGTCTCCGAAGGGCGGGTACCCAGGGCCGTCACGGCCTGAACGGGGCCGAGGATGCCGGCCATGGCGTGCAGCGCATAGACCCCCATGTCCCGCAGAGGGCCTGCCCCCTCGGAATAGTACCAGCTGGGGTCTAGGTCCCCTCCCGACCGAACCGCCTCGTGTTCGTGTCCCCGGGCCAGGGTGATCCCGATGGCCATGAGGGCCTTGCC
>JAJISK010000038.1 GCA_022848785.1 Thermoplasmatota archaeon | reverse complement strand
TTCCCCTCTTCGCCCGGACGTTCGCCCCCCTCGCCACGCGGCTCGAGAGCATGACGGCCCGCCTCCGGGCGGGGCCGGCGTACCTGGATCAGATCGAGAGCCGTCTCTCCCACCCCGTCAAGCTTTGGACGGAGATGGCCATCGAGGCGGCGGAGCAGTTGCCCGCCTTCCTGGAGGCGATCGCGCAGCAAGCGGACAAGGAGGCGACCGGGGACGGGCGGAATGCCTTCCATGAGGCGCGAGGCGAGGCGGAGGAGGCCTTGCAAGCCTATCGTGCCTGGCTCGAAGGTGAGGTCCTACCCCACGCGGAGGAGAGCTTCATCCTGGGGGAGGAGAAATTTGCCCGGCTCGTCGAGCTCCGGGGGCTGGGACGGAATCCCCAGGAGATTCGTGCCCTGGGCGTCCAATACCTCGAAGAGGCGAAACGGGACCTGGGGGAGGTGGCGGCGGTCATCGATCCGAAGGCGTCGGTGGAGGACGTCTCCGAGCGGATCCATGCCGATCATCCGGCGGACTTCGCCGGGGTCCTGGAAGCGGTGCGGACGGTCAACGAGGAGGCGCGGGCCTTTGTTCGCGATCATCACGTGGCGACCCTTCCGCCGGCGGAACGGCTTCTCGTGGAGGAGACCCCCATCTTCCTCCGGCCCATTCTCCCCTTCGCCGCCTACATGTCCCCGCCCCGGTTCGAGAAGGTGCAGGAGGGGATCTACATCGTGACGCCACCCTCCAACGGCGAGGACCTCCTCAAGGAGCACAATTTCGCTTCGATCCGCAACACCGCGGTCCATGAGGGGTATCCGGGGCATCACCTGCAGCTCTCCGCGGCGAACCTCCACCCGTCCCTCATCCGGGTCCTTGCGGGGGGGACGGGGGTGGCGGAAATGGTCGAAGGGTGGGCCCACTACTGCGAGGACCTGATGCGCGAACTCGGCTTCATGGACGCGCCGGAGATCCGGTTCGTTCAGCTGCAGGACATCATCTGGCGGGCCGCGCGGATCATCATCGACGTGGACCTCCACGCAGGGCGGATGGCATTCGATGAGGCGGTCCAGATGCTCGTCAAGGAGGCGGGGATGGCGGAGGCCTCCGCCATCGCCGAGGTGAAGCGTTACACCCAGTACCCGACCTACCAGCTGAGCTACCTCTTGGGCAAGCACCTCATCAATGGGCTCCGGGAGGAAGTGGAGAAGCGCATGGGGGAGAACTTCTCCTACGCCTTCTTCCACGACGCCATCATCTACGCCGGGTCGATCCCTTTCTACCTGCTCCGCCGGGCGGTGGAGGACAAACTGGCCAAGCTGGAGGAGGACGTGGACGACCTCTACTAGGGGATCCCCACTGATTGGATTGGCTCTCGGAAGAACCGCTACCCACCCTCAGCGCTGGGGCGCTCCCCATAGGCGTAGAGCTGGAGGTAGGGAATCAGCGAAGCAATGATGCGATTCTCGGCCTTCCGTAGGTGTTCCTCGAAGGTCGAGCGGCTCACGCCGAGGCCGGCCGCGAGGTTCTCCGTCTTGGTCTGCCTTGGACTGACGTAGTAGCCGTGCCGGTGCGCCTGCACAACAGCGTCGATCTGCTTCCCCGTCAGGTCCGAGAACAGGCTGTTGACCCAGATGCTGGAGGGGAGGACGGTGAGGGGGAGTTCCCGCTTCCGAATCAGCTCCGTGGGCCCTCGGCTCTGCATATCCTGAAAGAGGCTCCGGATGTGCGTCTCGTCAAACCCGATGACGCGAAAGTAGCCCCAGCCATCCCGGTAGATCGCTGGGGGTTCCTCCACCATCTCATGAGCATCCCAGATCCACCACGGGCTGTCCGTGTCGTCGCAGGTGCAGCGGAGCATGAAGATCCGCGTGCTCTTCTCCTCCATCCACTGGTCGACCACACGGCCGAAGCTACGGATGTCGTCCTCGATGGAGGCCAACACCTCAGGGTCGCGCGTGGGGACTTGGATGAGCTCCCGACCCCAAATGCACCACATCGAGATGGGGATGCCCGGGTACTTCCCCGACATGCCGATGAAGGGATAATCGTACTGCGTGCGGAGGGAGATCTCCCAGAGGCCCATGGGGGGTCCATGGATTCCTATGATAAAGGAGTACTCCCGTCATATGACGGCTTCTCGAGCCGGCTCAAAGCAGTTCTCCCCCGTGACCTTTTTCGGTCTAAGGTGGCATAAGATGTGGTCAGTATTGGTGGAAGAGACGAGGCGAGACGGCAACTCTCGTAGTTCCCAAGACCTCCGGCGGTACGTTCGCTGGGAGTACGGGGACAGCGAGGCGACCTGGCTAATCCGTTCGGCCCGACGCAGGCAGCAGGCAAAGCCGAAACCTGGGCTGCTTGCGCGTCTGGGCGCCTTCGGGCGGTCCTCCGGTCTCCGGGACTCCAGCGAATCTGTCTAGAGGCCCTTCCCCTGAAGGTAGCGAAGGTCTTCTTGGTCGGTCCGGAGAGGCTCTTGCCTTCGAGGGAGCCCTCCGGCATGGATGTGGTCCCCCAGCGTAAAGTTCGGTCATAGGTGCCAGGAATCCCCCGTTCCCCCCCATCGAGACCGAGACCAACCTTAATAGCCCGGCCTAGGATAAGTCCGGGGTACGCCATGAAGAGCATCGACGCCCTGGTTCGCAAGGCCATGGAGTTCAAGGAGAAAGGCCTCAGCGAGAAGGAGATCGGGGACGAGCTCCACCTCTCCCCCGAAACGGTCACCTGGTTGCTCACCCGCGGGGTGCGGGGGGAGGCCCCGCCTCAGGACATCAAGATTGGCTGGCGCTCGATCGGCGTTTTCGGCACCCGGATGGGCTTCATCGCCGCGGCCATGACGGATGTCATCCTGGAGGAACTGGAGAAGCGGGACCTCGATGTCGATTCCATCCTGGGGATCGCGATCAACGGGATTCCCTACGCCACCCTCGTCTCGGAGGACATGGACAAGGAGCTCGTGGTCTTCCGGCCTAGCCAATCCCGTCCGGAGGGTGGGGCCTTTAGCTCCAACTATGCGGGGGTCGATGGCAAGAGCGTCGTCATCGTAGACGACGTCCTCAGCACGGGAGAGACGATTCGAGGCGCCATCCGGGAGACGCAGGAGGCGGGCGGACAGGTCATCCTGACCGTGGTCCTGGTCAACAAGACGGACCGTGACGACGTGGACGGCGTTCCCTTGCGGGCCCTCATCCGGGCCCGAGGCATCGCGTGATGAGGGATGCACTGGTTCGATGAGCTCTATCCCTCGGTCGAGGCGTTCTTGGCCGGGACGGGTTCGATCGTCTGCAACGCAGGTCTCTCCGTTTCGGGCCTACAACATGTCGGCCGACTACGGGGCGAGATCGTCCTTAACCATCTCATCGCGACCCGACTTCGTGCCGCGGGCCGGTCCGTTACCCAGCACCTCGTGCTCTACACGCAGGATCGCTGGAAGGGCAGTCCCGAACAGGTGGCCCGGTTCGCCGCCGGGGAGGGCGCCGCGTACACCGGATACAGGATGATTGAGGTCCCGGACCCGGAGGGCTGTCACGCGAATTGGGTGGAGCACTACTGGGAGGGATTTGCTCGTCCCATGGATCGATTCGCTCCCGGGGTCGAGGTGTCCCGGACTTCCGACTTGTACCGTACGGACGCGATGCAAGCCTTGGTGCGGGAGGTGGTGAACAAGGGAGAGGCGCTTCGTGAAATCGTGAACCGGTACCGCCCGCGCAATCCCCAACCTGCAGGCTGGATTCCCTTCGAGCCCCTCTGCCTTACGTGCCGAAGAATCGGGGACTCTCGCGCGCTCGGTTTCACCGATGGGGAGGTCGCGTATGAGTGCGAATGCGGCGGGAGCGGTTCGTCCCCCCTGGAACTAGGGAAGCTGAACTGGCGAATCGAGTGGCCCGTCCTCTGGTCCCTCCTGGGGGTGAACGTGGAGCCCTTCGGCAAAGACCACGCGGCCCCGGGCGGGTCACGGGAGACCTCCCAGGTCGTCGCGGAGACCATCCTGGGCATTCAAGCGCCCTTCGGCATCCCCTACGAGTGGGTGGGGTATGCGGAAGGCGGGAAGGACCGGGGGGACATGGACAGCTCGGGGTTCGTGGGCTTTGGCCCCCAGACCTGGCTCGACGTGGCGGATGCAGAGGTCCTGCGTTTCCTCTTCGCCGCCACGCCGATGCGAAGGAGGCTCGTATTGGACCTCTCTCAGGTCGACGCCTACCACCAGCGGTACGACCAGGCGGAGACGGCCTATTACACCGCTCCGGAGACCGATACGGCACGCGCCTACCTGCTGGCGCAGCTTGACCCACCGCCCGACGAACGGCCTCTCCAGCTCTCCTACCGGCATGCCAGCCTCCTGGCCCAGGTCGCCCCCGTGGAGGATCAGTTGGGCTGGTCGTTGACTCGCCTGAAGGAGACGGGCATGATCGAGAGCGAGCCGAGCCTCTGGGAGCGCGACCGTGTCGCGAGGCGGTTGGCGCAGGCTCGCGGATGGGCCCGGGATTACGCGCCAGAATCGCGACGCATCGAGGTGCAGAAGGCGCTCCCCCCCGAGGTGGCCGCGGCTCTCGAGGAACCGGAGAGGGAGTCCTTGGCAAGCCTGCGGGAGTCGCTCGCCGACGTTCCGTGGCAGGAGGCCTCCATCAAGGAAGCCATGGTTCACCTAACGACAGAAGGGGCCCTCCCCGTGTCCACCAAGCGCTTATTCGCCGCCGTCTACCTGGTTTTCTTGGGAAAGTCCTCTGGCCCGAGAGCCGCTCCCCTCCTGGCAGTCCTGGACCGGGACTTTGTCCTCCAGCGCCTCAAACAGGCCGGCGGGAGGTAGCGTGGACCTCTATGCCCGCTCCGCACCGTACTACGACCTCATCTACGGCCCCATCGTGGACTACGACCGGGAGTCGGACCTCTTGGAGGGGGTCTTTGACCGCTACGCGGGGTGCCCGGTTCGAACGATTCTCGACCTGGGATGCGGCACAGGCAACCACAGCTTCGTTCTCGTGTCACGCGGCTACGATGTGGTGGGCGTGGATCGGAACGAGACCTTCATCGGCCTTGCAGAGGCGAAGGCTCGAGGCCGGACCGATGGGCCCCGCTTCATGTTGGGGGATATGCGCGATCTTGGGAAGGTCGGCCGATTCGACGCGCTCATCTGTATGTTCGGGGCATTCGGCCACCTACCGCGAGGCGAGGTGCGGGACGCCCTTGCTGGCTTCCGAGAGCGGCTCGAGCCGGGCGGAGTTCTGGCCTTTGAGTGGTGGAACCGGCCGGGGGCAAGGGACGGCCATCAGGACTGGTTGGAGCGAGAAGGAGAGGGGATTCGCCTCATTCGCATGGGGGAGGGGCGGGTCGACACGGAGGCGCATGCCCTCCACATCACCCTCAGGCACATGATACTCCGCGGCGACCGTGTGGAGGAGAGATTCACAGAACGCGGCACGATGGCCCTGTATGAGCTGGAGGAAACGGAAGACCTTCTCACCGACGCGGGGCTCCACCCGCTCGCCATGCTGGATTGGTCTCGCAAGACCCTCGAGCCCGCTCACCCTGACGAACTCCGCGTGCTGGCGGTCGCTCGAAGAGACGAGTGACGGAACATTTTAGGCCGAGGCAAGGCTCAGACCCCCCGCAGCCCCGTGGTGTAGCGGTCAATCATGCGAGGCTCTGGATCGGCGAAAGCCGAGGAGAGACCTCGTGACGGCAGTTCGAATCTGCCCGGGGCTATCCTCGCGGGGCCAGGAGCCTGTGGAGTTCGGGTTCCCCCTCGATGGGGCCCCGCACGACGAGCAGGTCTCCCTCGAGGAGCCGGGTGTCCTGATCCGGTCCGTAGATCCAAGACCCCTCCCTCCGGATGGCAAGGACCCAGGCACCGGTCTCGGAAGCCACCTTCAGCTCCCCCAAGGTGCGCCTCGAGGCGGGCGAGCCCGCAGGGACCGTGACGGTCGAGATGCTCGTATCCGATTCCCTCAGCGCCTCCGCGATGATGGGATGGGGCTCGATGTCACGCAGCACCACGTCGGCGATCTGCAAGGCCCCGTCCGCGATGTCTTCGATCGAAGACGCGATCCGGATGAACACGAGGGCCTTCTGCACGTCCCCGTCCTCGATGGCCCGCTCCACGGCCTCCTGTTGGACCGCCTGGTCCCATGCGTCGATGCGATCCTCCAACTCGAGGACGTGGCGCGCGATCTCCTCGTTCGAGTAGAGGAGGGCGGAGTAGGCGAGGTCGATCATGAGTTCGGAGGTGTCCTTCATCTCCCGTAGCGTCTCTTCGAGAGTCAGGAGCTCGCCTCCGGCCATGCCTCCTCGCCCCGGGCGTACCGTCCCAAGCGCTGGAACCCATCCTCTGTTCCCCGCAGCACGAGGAGATCTCCCCCCCGCAGGACCTCCTCCCCTTCTGGGTCAGAGATCCACTTCCTACCCCGGCGTAGGGCAATGATGCGCATCCCCGTCTCGGTCTCCACCCGGAGGTCCGCGACGGTCCGACCCACCATGCTTGACCCCTCCTGGAGCTGCAGCGCCCGGAGTTTCTCATCCGCCTCCCCCAGGAGGAAGGGGAGGAACGGACGGGCCTCGATGCGCTGCTCCAGCAGGTTCACGATGTCTCCGGCGCCATTGGAGATGGTTTCCGCCGCGGAGGCCACTTGGAGGATGCCTGCAAGCTGCTCGGCGTCCTCCTTCGTTCGACTCGCCATGAGGGCGATCATCCGGATCTGGTACCGCAGGTAGTCCATCCGCTCCTCCAACGTCCGGACTTCCGCGGCCAGGTCGTCGCTGTCGAAGACGACGGCTGCGTAGGCGAGGTCGACGATATGCTCGCTGATGTCCTTCATCTCCACCAGGAAGTCCTTCACGCTGGTGGGGGTGTACTCCACCTCGCGGTACCCTTCCGACGTCACAGGAAGGCCCCCAGCACGAGGACGAGGAAGGCGATCCCCAGCAGGTCCCCCAGGGTCGTGACGATGGGGGTGATGAAGTTGTCGGGGTCCAGGCCGTGGGAGAAGGAGAGGAGGGCCACCGCCACGGTGACAAGGATGAGGACCCCCGCGAGCATGAGGCCGGTGGTCAGCATCAGGAAGAGGAGCACCTCCAATCCGAAAGGGGGCGTAACCCCGAGACCTACCGCGGCCGCGTATATGAAAATTCCCAGGAGGGAGAAGCTCAGCAGATAGAGGACCAGGGCGTCCCGCACCTGGGCCCGGAGGCCCCGATCGGAGAGGCGGACGGAAAGGGTCCCCGTGTAGAGGCCGGAGGTGATGCGGGCCCCGAGGACCGTCCCCACGTTGCCCCCGACCCCGTTGATGACGGGGACGAGGATGAGGAGGAAGGGCGCCGCCAGGAAGACGGCCTCCCGGGCGTTCAAGATCTGGGTGTTCAAGATCTGCCCGGCCACGACGTTGAACACCAATAGGAAGGCGAGAGCGGGAAGGCTCTCACGGACGATGCCTGTCCAACGGTAGAAGGTCAGGGAGTCCCCCCCACGAGAAAGGCCACGACGAAAAGGAGGAGGACCGTGACGATGTCCCCCACCGTGGCGAGGGTGGGCGTCGTCACGTTGTCCGGGTCGAGCCCCCGGCGAAAGGCCAGCATGAGGACGCCAAAGGTTACTCCCACCAGCAGGAGTCCGGCCGCCGTTCCCGCCACAGTGGCGATGAGGACGAGCTTCCCCAGGCCGGCGGACGGGAGGCCCAGGAGGAGAGTGGTGAAGTGCCCGAGGACCCCGGCAAGGGCCGAGAGGGTCAGGCTCAGGAGGACCGCCGCCAGGACGCCCTGTCGCGCTTCCTCGTTCCACAGGTTTCCCCTCTCGATGAGACCCATGTGGATGGCGGTGCCCATGCGTGCTCCCATGGACCCGCTCACCCCGCCGCGAAGGGCGATGAGGACGGGGATCAGGACGATGAGACCCGGCGTTCGGCGCAGGATGCCCTCCATCTCCCCCAGGAGGAGGCCCGCCACCACGAGCCCGAGCCCCGAGAGAAGCAGGACCGGGAGCGCCTCCCGGTACACGGAGGGGAGCGGCATCGGTTGGGGAAGGCCGAAACCTAAAAAGGGTTTAGGCGGCCAGGACCCGCACCGACAGGAGGCCCGGGAGGAGAGTGGCCCGCATCGGCAGGGTACCCACGAGCTCCCCGTCCATTTCCGCGAGGACCTCCTCCTCGGAGGTGGCCACGAGGCTGCGGCCCTGCGTGTGGGAGACTTTCGGGTGGGCCAGATGTTCTCCGGCGCGGAGTTTTCCCATACTGGCCAGGGCCTCTGGTGGGCTGACGTCCCCAAAGACAACCACGTCCAGAAGGCCGTCGTCGAGGCGGGCCTCGGGGGCAGGCTGGAGACCGCTTCCGAAGTACCGGCCGTTGGCCACGATGACACCGTTCATTCGGCCCTCCGCGAAGGGCTTGTCGTCCACTTCCACGCGAATGGACCGGTTGCGGTAGGTGAAGAGGGTCGCGATGATCGCCGTGAAGAAAGCGACCCGACCGCCGAAAGGCTTCGAACTCCGATTCACACGATCGACGACCTCTCCCCCGGAACCGGCCTCCAGGATGTTGGCAAAGTACCGCGTGCGCCGATTGCCCTGGAAGTCGACGAATTCGCAGCGGCCGACGTCCACAGGCCGGAAGGTGGAGGAAGCGAGAATCTGGCCTGCGTG
>JAJISK010000037.1 GCA_022848785.1 Thermoplasmatota archaeon | reverse complement strand
ATCCAGCATCACGGTTGTCCTTTCCTTTTACATGGCTTCGCAGACCGGGTACGAGTATGCCCCTCTCGTTTCCTTCCGCACCTACAACAGCGTCTTGGTGGGCAGCGCCCTGGTCCTCATCGGGACCCTCACGGCGGGCCTGCTGACGCTGCTGCGGGTCGACGCCCAAGGCCGTTCCGTCCTCCTAGGCGTGGAGACGAAGCTGAGACGTGAGGTCGAGTGGCCCGTGTCCACCCGGGACGCGGAACGCCTGGCCCGCGAGTTTGTGACCCAGGGCCCGGAGTCCGCGGCCACGGTGGCCATCAGCGAGGACCTGAAGGTCCACGACCAACTCACTCTATTCCGCACAGGCCTGCGGACCCTCCTGGCCGCGCCGTTGGGCCTCCTGGCGGCCATCTTCGGGATCTCGGCCTGGGCGCTCCCGGCTGAGGTGTTCCTCCAGAACCTCCCGCTCGTGAACACGACCCTCCTGTTCTTCGTGAGCTACGGACTCGTCGTGGCCGTGGCCGCCGTCGTGGCGGTCGTCGCCGTGATGCTCTCGACACGGGCCGTCGCGAGCACGTAGGAGGGAGACGCGACCCGCTGCGCGGTCAAGGCCAGACCGCCAACGGTTTTATAGCGACGAGGTCTAGAACCGCCCATGGTTCGAAAGCCCGCCTCGATGTATCGGGAGGCCAAGGGGCAGCCCTACACCCGGCGGGAGTACATGGGAGGGGTTCCCAATACCCGGATTGCCCAGTACGACATGGGGAACCCCCAGGGCGAGTTCCCCCTCACAATCCGGCTCGTGGCGGAGGAGGCA
Organism: Thermoplasmatota archaeon; assembly: GCA_022848785.1. Next base: position 7,907 of record JAJISK010000037.1, on the reverse strand, counting down.
TGCCAGATTCGCGACATCGCCTTCGAGGCCGCTCGCGTCACCGCAAACCGGTTCATCTCCAGGCGAGCCGGCCAACAATACCATCTGCGGATCCAGCCCTTCCCCCACATTGTCCTGCGAGAGAACAAAATCGCCGTGGGCGCCGGCGCCGACCGCATCTCGGATGGAATGCGAGGAGCCTTCGGGACCCCCGTGGGGACGGCGGCCCGGGTGCGAAGGGGTCAAACCCTCCTCTTCATTCGCACGATTCCCTCCCATATGAAGCGGGCGAAGCAAGCGCTACGAAAGGCGGGGTACAAGGTTCCGACGCCCACCCGCATCATCGTGGAAGCCTCGTGAGTTCGGGAGACCGGAGGGAAGCGGCTCTGGACTTGGAGCCGGCCTTCCAGGCGATTCGTGACAATGGTAGTAAGACCGTCGGCATCCAATTCCCGGATGGGCTGCGCCTTCGCGCCCTCGAGACGGCGGAAGACCTGGAGCGGGAGACAGGGGTCACGGCCATGGTCTCGGCCCAGCCCACCTTCGGGGCGTGCGACGTCCCCCAGATGCCCGTGGACCTGATTGTCCAGATCGGACACGCTCCTATGCCGTACCTGAACCTGAAGAAGGTCGTCTTTGTGGAGGCACCCATGGCGTTCCCGTCCCTCGACTTCTTGGAGGCAGCGCTGCCCCTTCTGGGACGGCGTGTGGGGCTCTTAACCAACGTCCAACACCAGCCGTGGTTTTCGGACGTCGTCGCGTACCTGGAAGAGCATGGAAAGGAGGTCCTCGTAGGCGGCGCGGACGGGCGAACGGCCTACGAAGGACAACTCCTGGGCTGCGATGTCCATCCCGCGCGGGAGGTGGAGGGGCGGGTGGACACCTTCCTCTGCGTGGGCACGGGAGACTTCCACGCCCTCGGCGTCGCCCTGGCCACCGCCACGCCGGTGATCGTGGCCGACCCGTTCACGGAAGAGGTACGGAACCTGGCAGCGTTGAAGGACCGTGTCCTCCGTGTCCGACACGCCGCCATCGCGCTGGCGCAGGAGGCGACCACGTTTGGGATCATCGTCTCGCGGAAGGTCGGCCAGTACCGGATGGCCCTCGCTCGGAAGATCAAGGACCTCCTCGCTTCCCATGGACGCAAGGGCTACCTCCTCCTGATGGACACCGTGAGCCCGGAACTCCTGCAGGGGCACCAGGTGGACGCCTTCGTCAACACGGCCTGTCCCCGCATCGCCATCGACGACGCAGCGCGGTGCGAGAAGCCCGTCCTGACCTTTCCCGAATTGGAGGTGGCCTTGGGCCTGCGGGCTTGGGACCCGTATCCCCTCGATGAAATCACGGCCCATCAGACTCTCGGCTAGCCGTGGGCCACCTTTAAGCGCGAAGGGTTCGATTCCTGGGGGCCATGGACGCTGCCGTCGTCCTGCTGAGCGGGGGTCTCGACTCGAGCACCACCCTGGCCATCGCCCAGACGGAAGGGTTCCACGCTCACGCCCTAACGTTCGCGTACCGGCAACGCCACGAGCGGGAGGTGCAGGCCGCGCGGGAGGTCGCGCGGGCCCTCGGGGTGGACGATCACCGCGTTGTGAACCTCGACCTCCGGGGGCTCGGGGAGTCGGCCCTAACAGACGAGAGTGTGGAGGTCCCGATGGCCCGCGAGCTGGACGAGATCTCAGACGGCATCCCGGCGACCTACGTCCCCGCGCGAAACACGATCTTTCTCAGCTATGCCCTCGCATGGGCGGAGGTGATCGATGCCGGTACGATCTTCATCGGGGCCACCGCCATCGACTTTAGTGGTTATCCGGACTGCCGACCGGAATTCTTTCAGGCTTTCGAGGAGGTCGCCCGGCTTGGGACAAGGCGGGGGGTTGACGGCCGGCCCGTGCAGATCCGTCATCCGCTCATCGCCCTCACGAAAGGGGCAATCGTTCGAAGGGCGGTCGAGCTGGGCGTTCCCCTCGCCCGGACGTGGAGTTGCTACCTGGGCGAGGCGGAGGCGTGCGGCCTCTGTGACGCGTGTCAGCTCCGCTTGAAGGGATTCCAGGAGGCGGGCGTCCTAGATCCCCTCCCCTACCGGAGATACCCCGACTGGTACTCGCAACCTCCGGGACCTCCCCCTTGAAATCGGATCTAGGTTCCCCGCAGCTGAAAGAGCCGCAAGGGACGGGTTCCGATCGAAATCGTCGAGAGGGCCTACTCCGCCAAGGGGGGGAAGAGTCCCGATTCCCGCGAAGGTTGATATCCCGGCCTGAATTGAAACGGTGCGTGCGGTACAAGGTGTTCGAGCATACCGCCGACACGGGCATCACGGCCTACGGCGCGAGCGCGGAGGAAATCTTCGAAAACGCGGCCTACGGCATGTTCGATCTCATGACCGACATCGACCGCGTGCGCCCCGTCGGGGAGGTGCGGGTGGAAGCGGAGGCACACGACCTCGGTTCCCTCATGGTGGACTGGTTGAGCGAGCTCCTCTTCATCCACGAGTCGGAGAACGTCTTCCTCGCCGAGTTTGACGTGGCCATCGAGGGATTTCGGCTCACAGCCAAGGCCCGGGGCGAGGCGGTGGATCCAGGGCGGCACCGTCTCCAGACCCAGGTCAAGGCGGTCACCTACCACATGCTGAAGGTCGACCCGAAGGAGGGATATGCCAACGTCGTCTTCGACATCTAGCCGGCCGCGGCTTGGGGACGAGGACGCATGAAGGCGACCGCCACGGCGCACCCCATCCAAGGACTGATCAAGTACCACGGCCTTGCGGACCCCGTTCTCCGACTGCCCTTCCATGATTCCATTTCGGTGTGTACGGCCCCTCTCGTCACCCGAACCACGGTCGAGTTTGGGGACTACGGAGCCGACTCGTTGACTTTGGACGGGGTCTCCTCCACCGCCCGGGAGCTCGAGCGAGGGATCGCCGTCCTGGAAGTCGTCCGAAACCGGGCTGCCATCTCCGACCATGCGCGGGTCGTCTCGACAAACAGCTTCCCGGCCGGGGTTGGGTTGGGGGCCTCGGCGTCGGGTTTCGCCGCCCTTGCGGTGGCCGCGGCGCACGCGGCGGATTTGGACCTGACGCCCCAGCAATTATCGGTGTTCGCACGTCGGGGAGCGGGTTCGGCCACACGCGCGGTAACGGGGGCCTTCTCCAAGTGGAGGACCGGTTCGACCGACGAGGAATCGTACGCCGAGCAACTCGCCTCCGAGGACCTCCAGATGGGCATCCTCGTCGCCCTCATTCCCGCATACCGAGACACGGAGGCCGCCCATCGAGAGGTTGTGAACTCCCCTTTCTTCACGGCCCGCGTGGCCGAGGTGCCCCGCATGCTCGCCGAGATGGAGCTTGCGATCGGGAACGAGGAGGTGGGACGGATCGGCGAACTCGCGGAACGGGACACCCTCCTGCTTCACGGGATTACCATGACGGGTCCGCAGGAGATGGTTCTCTGGACGCCGGAGACCCTCAGCGTCATCATGGCCGTCCGTCGGATGCGCGAGGAGGAGGTCCCCGCGTTCTTCTCCATCGACACCGGGGCGACGGTCTACGTGAACACCTTCCCGGAGGACGTCGACGAGGTGGAGGCGCGAATCCAGGAACTGGGCATCGAAACCCTCCGTTGCCGCGTCGGGGGGGCCGCGCAGACGGTGGAGGATCACCTCTTCTGACGGGCGGGCAACCTTAAGCCCCCGCAACGAACTCCCGCTCCGGGAATACTTGTGCCTCTCTGGTCCGACGCCCTGAAGCAGGGGTTCCGACTCGTCCCGAAGGCGCGTCTCCTCCTCCTCGTCCCGCTGGCCTTTGATCTGGCGATGTTGGCCATCGTGATTGCTCCCCTGACCGCTTCCCCCCAGTTTACCATGCCCGTCGCCCTTCCCTCTGTCGCTCAGGTTCGCGGCCCGGGGGCCGGGGCTTTGCCCTTCTACCCACTCTACATGCTCGCCGTTTCGGGCGACCTGACGATCCTCCTCCTGGTCCTCGTCGTCCAGTCCTATCTGGCAGCCGGCTACGTGGGCCGCCTCGAGATGGTCCGTCGGGAGGCGTCGGTGGGGGGATTCTTCGCCTCGGCCAACCTGGCCTTCGCCCGGGTCCTCGCCTTCATGGCCATCACGACCTTTCTGCTCCTGGCCGCTGGTCCCTTCCTGCTGGGGGGCCTCACCGGGGGCCCCGCGGCCCTCTTCGTCTTCGCGGCCGTCCTGGGCCTATTCTACTTTCTCTTCCTGACCCCGTTCGTCGTCGTGGTCGATAACGCCCCTCTGTCCGTTGCCCTCCGCAGGAGCGTGGAGTTGGCCGCGCGTCGCTTTTCAGAGGTCGTCCCCTACTGCCTCGCGTATGCCACCATCACCTTGCTCGCATCCATCGCCTTCTTCCTCGTCGGATGGGGGCCCGTCGGCCTCCTGCTCTTCCCGGTCCTCTACAGCGTTGTAGGGACCGGCTTGGTGGGGTCCACGCTCTACCTCTACGCCGGCCTCCGGCCGGCGGAACCCGTGCCGGCCTCGACGCTCGAGCCCGAGGCGGCGGAGGAGGCCGTCCCTGCCTAGAACAAGGCGTTTAAGCGCACGCCAGATAGTCGGCGCGTGAAGATCGTCCTCCTGGGCCCCCCTGGGGTCGGGAAGGGGACCCAGGCGCACCGGCTCTCCGAGGTCCTCGGCGTTCCCCGCATCGTCACCGGCGACATGCTCCGGGAGCACGTGGCCGCGGACACCCCCCTGGGTCGGAAGGCTAAGGGGTACATGAAGCGAGGGGCCCTGGTCCCCGATGACCTCATTACCGCGATGATTCGCGAGCGGCTCCGGGCGGAGGACACGCGCCAGGGTTTCATTCTCGATGGCTTCCCGCGCACCCTCGCCCAGGCCGAGGCCTCTGAGACCCTGGTGACCCCGGACGTCGTCATCGCGTTGGAAGCGCCGGAAGAGGAGCTGATTGCGCGCCTCGAAGGGAGGCGGGTCTGTCGGCAGTGTTCGACCGTCTATCACGTGGTCCACGACCCGCCGGAACGCGAAGGGGTCTGCGATCGCTGTGGGGGCGAGCTCTACCATCGCGAGGACGACACGGAGGAGGTCATTCGAGCCCGGCTGCGCGCCTACCGACGCGAGACGGAGCCCCTCATCGCTCACTACGAGGCACGGTCCACGCTCGAGCACGTCCCCAGCGTAGGGGGCATCGAGGAGGTCACCCGCAAGCTCCTGGGCGTCCTGAAGCATCGTGGCCTGACCTAGACGGCGCCACCGCCGGATTCTTATGAACCTCCCCCGTTGAAGGACCGGGGCCGATGGGGTAGCTTGGACATCCCAAGGGCCTGCGGAGCCCTAAACCCGGGTTCAAATCCCGGTCGGCCCGTCTCCTCGACTTGTGTCATGGCGCGGGCCTCAGTTCCTCGCGACCGCGAGCAGCCGGCTCTCGTCCGCCGAGAGTGGCTTGAGGTCCCATCCCCCAAACAGCTTCACATTCGACCATCCTGCCTCGTGCAGCAGGGAACCGAGCTCATGGGGGGCGTACACCCGCTGGGAGATGTCCACTCTCACTGGGTCCACAAGATCGTCTCCGGATTTCCGATCGAACGTCCACTCGCTCTCGATACGCGACCGCGTCAGGTCCAACGTCCGTCGCTCGCGGTAGGCAACCGAACCGTAGTCCTCGAAGCTGCTTGGCTCAAAGTGTCGGACGACGAAGTCCCGGTTGATCACGTCCAACACAAGGACTCCGCCCTTGGCGGCCAGGTCATGGAATTGGCGCAGGATGGCGAGATCGGTGTCGTCGTCCCAATAGCCGAGGGAGGTGAGGAGATTCACGATGGCGTGGAACGGTTCCTCGTCGCGCAGGGAGGAGCCCACCGCCCGGAGATCTCCTTGACGGAAGCTCACCCGTCTCTCCACGCCCAGGTCCCGCGCGAGGGCTTCCGCCCGTTCGACATACGCCGGCACGAGTTCGAGCCCCACCACCCGCCACCCACGCTTCGCGAAATGCACCGCATGGCGGCCGATCCCGCAGGGCGCGTCCAGGAGACGGCGGCCGCGCACCCCCGCCTTCCGCAAAATCTGCTCCAGGCGGGTCACCTGGTCGGCAGCTTACGGCAGTCCCGCCTCGTGAATCGGTAGGAACAGGTCGGGGTGATTTACGAAGAGCTGCAGGGTCCAGTGCTCCTCTCCCACGCCCGCGCGGACGAGGCGACCGCATAAAGCCCTTGGCGGTCCGGGAAGGGCTAGTCGAGAAACTCCAGACGGGTCTTGTCGTGGTAGTCGACCTCGGTCGGGACGCCAAAGATGTGAGAGATATTGAAGATGTGCCGGCCCCCGATACTCACGAGCCCGAAGTCTTCGTTCCCTACGCTGTCCTGGACCTCACGGTATCGATCCATGCCAAGAATCAGTCGACGGGCGCCCCCCCGCGCCCGAATCGCCCGTACGAGAAAGTCGAGGAGGCGTTCCCCCTCCCGTTGGGTCAAGCTCTCTTCTTCGGACATGGTTACCCGAGCCACTCGTCTTCAGGGGTATGGCGAGGCAGCTGGCCGCATTGGGGGCACACGAACGCGCCCGTCTCCTCCTTCCGGTCGAACGGGCCCTCGTAGCTGCAGAATTCGCAGAGCCCTCCGAACGACTTCCCCGCGTCCCCCACGCAGGGAAAACGGCCTCCCCGCTATAAAGAGCGGGCCCGGAGCCCGACGATAATCATCGGAACAAGAATATATATGCGGGAGGGCCCGTTTGAGGCGCGTATGCATTTCCGGGCTGGGAAGCTCTACGGGATGCCGGTCATCTCCGCCGACGCCTGGCAGGTGGGACGGGTCCACATCGCCTTGGTCGGGGACGACTGGAACGTCGCGGCCCTGGAGATGAAACCGGAGCGCGGGTTCACCAAGGCCCTTGGGCTCCGGACCCGGAAGGAGCGGGAGGCGGCCCTGCTCGACCCCAACGCCGTCGCGTCCGTGGGCAACTTTGTCCTCCTCAAGACCCCGATGAAGAAACTGGGGGACTTCCTCATCCGCCCGGACAAGCCACCCATGGCCCTTCCCTGGGTCCTCTGGATGCCCGTGGTCTCCCAGGACGGACAGAACCTCGGCATCGTGGAGGATGCGTACATCGACACGAGCCTCTGGAGAGTGGACAGCCTGACCTTCCTCCTCGATCGGAAACCCTACCAGAGGCTGGGGACGCTGAATCCGGCGAAGCGCAATCGGCGTCTGGACATTCCCACGAGCCTGGCCATCCTTGGAGACGTGATTCTCCTGAAGGTCCGGACGGCCGAGCTGAGGCGCCTCATGACCAAGGGGGCGGTGGACGAATACGCCGGGGTGGGAACCCCCGAAGGGGCCTGAGATCGAGGATAACGCCCCCTAGCCGAAGCCCAGCTGCGCGATTTTCTCGGGCAGGTAGACATCCGTGACGTAATCCAGGCCGTACTTGGCCAGGGCTTGCTGCTCCGCCTTTTTCCCGATCTCCAACATCAACTCCACCTCGTCTCGCCAGAAGCGGTCGCCGAAGCGGGGGTCGCTCTGGATGTCTCGGAGGGCCTTGGCATCCTGTGGGGTCAAGTCGGCCGCCGGAAGGTCGTAGTTGAGTATGTCCGAAGCCGTGATTCCGAGGAACGAGGCCGTCGGCGTGGCCAGATATTCGGAGATGTGGGCGGTCTTGATGGCCCCATAGGCAATGGAGGCAAAGATCCGGAAAGACCACGGATCCCCGTCGACGAAGGTCAAAATGTCAAGACCGAGTTCCTCGTTGAGCCGCTTGAGGAACCTCCGTGTGGCGCGGGCGGGTTGCCCCTTGATGTGGACGAGGAGCGCCCGCGCGTCCTCGTCGTACCGGTTCTCCACCAACCGGTCGAACATGCCGCCCGTCTCGATGGCCAGGGCGAAGTCGGCGTCGCACCCGATGAGCTTCAACTTCTCGGCCTCCACGTTGTGTGGAATCCCGTACCCCGAATCCCCCAC
>JAJISK010000036.1 GCA_022848785.1 Thermoplasmatota archaeon | reverse complement strand
GGCCGTCGACCTGCTGAAGGGAGGGGCCCTTGTCGTGTACCCCACCGACACGCTGTACGGCCTCGGCGCGGACCCGTACGACGAGGCGGCCGTGCGGCGTCTCTACCGGGTGAAGCGGCGTCCTAGGAGCGAACCGGTCTCCTTAATCGTCGCGGACATGGCGGAGGCGGAACGTCTCGCCCACCTCGTCGGACCGGGTAGGCGGCTCTGGAAGGCCTTCTTGCCCGGGCCCCTGACGCTCCTGCTTCCGACGAAGCCGGAGGCTCCGCCCCCTCCCGTGACGCGCGACGGGGTCGTCGGCCTGCGGTGCCCCAACCAGGCGATCTCTCGCGCCCTCGCCGACGAGTTTGGACCGGTCACCACGACGAGTGCCAATCGCCACGGCGCGCCGGCACCCCGTCGAGCGGAGGAGGCCGTGGCCCAGTTCGGGACGGAGGTGGATCTCTACATCGACGCCGGACCCTCGCCCTATGGCCTTCCATCCACGGTCGTCGATCTCTCGGTGGACCCGCCAACGGTTAAGAGGGAAGGGGCCCTGACGCCGGACGAGCTGAACCTCCATGGATGAGGAGGCCCTCGCGAAGATCCGGCAGGCAGGCCGAATCGGACGCCGGGCCTTGGAGGACGGCCTCCACCTCATCCGGGAAGGGGTGTCCCTCCTGGAGGTCGCGGAGAAGACGGAGGCGAGCATTCTCGACGCGGGGGCGTTGCCGGGCTTCCCCGTAAACATCTCCCGCAACGAGCAGGCGGCCCACTTCACCCCACGGCACAACGACGGCGATCTCACGTTCTCCCGGGGCGATCTCGTCAAACTGGATGTCGGCGTCCATGTGGACGGCTATCTGGCGGACAACGCCCGGACGAAGGAAGTGGGGACAAGGAACTGGACCGAACTCATCCGCGCCGTGGACGAGGCCGTGGCTGCGGCTGCCGAGATCCTGCGCCCCGGAACGCCTATGCGCCTTGTCGGCGCCACGATTGAGCGGACCATCCGGGCCCACGGTTTCCGACCGATTGAGAACCTCTCGGGGCACAAGGTAGAGCCCTATCTACTCCACGGCCCCAAGAGCGTGCCCAACGTGGAGGCGTTGCGAGGCGAGCGTGCCCAGCAGACGGCGGAGGCGGGCGAGGCGTACGCCATCGAACCCTTTGCCACGAACGGTGCGGGACGGGTGACCGGGGGAAAGAGCAGCAACATCTACCGGATCGCCAAGGAGGGGCCCAGCGGCGTGCCCGAGGCGGACGCGCTCATGGAGAAGGTCTACGCGGATTTCCGGACGCTCCCCTTCTCCGAGCGATGGGCGCATCGGATCGACCCCAAGGCCCCCCTTCACCTCCGCCGCCTCCTGCGGAAGGGCTTCATCTCCGGCTACCCGATCCTGGTCGAAGCGGGCAACGGGATGGTGAGCCAGAGCGAGAACACCGTGGTGGTCGCGGAGGCGGGGACCGAGGTGACCACGGTCTTGTAGTTGTGGATTCGAGGAACGGCAACGCAAGGTTTATGAATCCCCCTCCGCATGGAAGGGATTCCTTATCGGGGAAGGCGCGTTGAGCGAAATCAAACGAATCGTTCTTGACGTCCTGAAGCCGCACCAACCCTCGTTAATCGAGCTCTCTCGGTCCCTCGCGAATTTGAGTGGGGTCCTGGGCGTGAACTGTGTCCTGGACGAGGTGGACCAGGAGACGGAGAGCGTCAAGATCACCATCGAGGGGACGAACATCGACTATGTCCTCGTGGAGGCCGCGATCCGGGAGAGCGGGGCCGTCGTCCACTCCGTGGACAGCGTGTCCTCGGGGCGCAAGATCGTGGAAGAAGTCAAGACCCCTCAGGACCTCTGAGCCTTCAACTCCTTGGCGACTGCGTGGAGGATGGCCGTCTTCGTGCCTCCTCCGACGATGAGGATGCGGCCCTCTCTCTTCGCGGGCCGCCCAGGATGCGCGGCACGAGGTTCGGTCTCCACACGGTAGTCTCGTCGGCGGGCGGCCTCCACGAGTTCTTCGAGGGTGGGATCCCGTACGGCAAGTTTCGTCGGGACCCTTCTTCCCTCATGGCGGGAGGCTGTGGCGTCGAAGTACAGAGGGTAGAGAACGACAACCCGGTCGCCCCGAGAGACCACGCGGGTCGTAGGACGAGTGCGGTAAAAAGGGTGTCGCGGCTTACTCCGGCTCCGTCAGAAGGACGGCGTGCACCGTCCCCACTTGGCCGGGTCGGGAAGTAACGCGGGCGATCCCGTTCTCCGTTTCGATTGTCGCACCGCGGGTCACGATGTTCCGGGTGACGAAGTTGGGGTTTGCGGGATTGGTCTTGACCGACAGGATGCGCGTGCGCTCCGTCTTGCCGGTCTGGGGGTCAAAGAGGTCCGCCCACTCCGCCCGTAGGAGGCGAACCTTCCGGCGACCGCCGAGGACCCGGATGACTTTCCGGCGCTCCGAGCCAACAGTGGCGAACTCGCGCTCTCGTCCAATCTCCCGCCGTTTCTTCTTGGCGTGAGGGCGGCGCATGCCCCCGCTGGGTTTGCGGCGCGAGTGCTTCTGCCAGATGGCCATCTCATCCCACCAGGTTCGTTGGCGGGATAAAGCTTAGGGCAGGAGGAGGCCGGTCAAAACCCGAGGACGATGCCGAAGTTGAGGTCGCCGTACAGAAGGTAATACGAAGCGAGGTACGCCAGAATGGCTCCTGTGTTCAGCAGGGGCAGGCCCGCCTGCGGTCGTCCACCCAACACGAACCGCATGAGGAGGGTGAACCCGAGGAGGGTGCCAAGCAGGGTCGCCAGGGCGACCAGGAGGTTCGTGTCCACCCCCAGGATCGTGACCAGAGGCTCCAGGTTTGCAAAGGCCGAGACAACCAGGATTCCCGGGATGATGATGTCCCCCAACCCCATGAACATCGCTGCCCGCTCCTCCCCTGCGTCGATCTCTTCCTGCAGCCCCGGTTGGGTCCGGAAGGAATAGGGGAGGGACTTGGGGATCACCAGAAGGATGGGGAGGCGAAGTCCTGTGACGGCATCGGCCAGCGCGATCATGTGCTTCGTCCGATACACGGCCACGGCGTCGTAGATGGCAAGGCCGATGAGAAAGACCAGGGCCGGGAGGATGCCGAAGGAGATGCCAATGATGGCGGTGACCCCGGCGGCCACCGCGAACCCCGTGGCGTCCACCACCCACCACTCCGGATACTTCAACAGGGCGTAGGCCAGACCGAAGGAGAGGAGGATGGTCCCCTGGGTGGCCGCGAGACTCGCCCAGGGTTCCGGAAGGAAGCCGAAGGCCAAAGCGAAGGGGACCGAGAACACGAAGAGCATCGTGATGGTGATTGACCCGAGGATCAGATACTTCAGGACGCCCTCCCGCCGCTTCCGGACCAGGAAAAGGACGAACCCGGTGAAGGCGAGGATGAGGATGAAGTAAAACAGCGCGTTGGTGACGGCGTTGGGATCCGGGAAGGCGCGGACGTCCGCCTCGAGAAAGGGAGCGGCCAGCGTGAGCGCCACGAGATGAGCCGCAACGAGCAAGCCCGCCAGGGCCAGGATGGCCCAGCCCTCCCGGGCCATGTCACTCCGGGACGAGCTTCGCGAAGGCGACGTTTCCGACGATCTTCTCCACCTCAATCTTGACTACGACGCCCTTGGTGGTCCCGGGGACGTAGATGACGTAGTTCTCCCGGCGGGCGACGCCGTCCCCCTTCTTGCCGATGTCCTGGATCATGACCTCATAGGTCTTACCCGTCTGCAGGATGGGCTCCTCCGTCTTGGCCGCCTTCTTGATCACCCGCAGGGACCGGCGGGCTCCGCAGGCATCGCACTGCAGGATGGCGATGCGCCCTTCCTTCACGATGTGGGTATCGGGTCGATTGCACTCCGCGCAGAGGACGTACTCGTCGACGTAGCTCAGGATGCGCTTGTTGATCTTGTCGGCCGAGAGGCGCCCCTTGAAGAGCGCGCGCCTTTCCTCCAGGCTGCCCGAGGTGCCCAGCTCCTTGAGGAGGAACGCGAAGACATCTTGGGGCTTGCGATTGATGGCATCGGCGATGTCGGCGAAGTTCCGGAGGACCGTGATCTGCCCCTCAAGGAGGACCTCCGCCTCCGGGACCTGGAAGCGCTCGCGGGAGATACTGGTCTCGGGGAGCTCCTTCTTGACGCGCTCCAGGAGTTCCTCATAGGTGGGCACACCCAAACCATTCGGGGGTGGCCTTATCAACTTTGGGTCAGGCCTGGGTGGCCAGCGCGGCCCGGACCAGTCCGTAGTGGATCGGGGACGGGCGTAGGGGTCGGGAGTTGAACTCCGGATGGAACTGCGAGGCGAGGAAGTAAGGATGGCCTTCCAGCTCGAGGATGTCCATCCGTCGGCCGTCCTCGGACCGAGCGACGTACCGGAGGCCGGCCCCCTCCAGCTTGGACAGGAAGGAGGGGTTGATTTCGTATCGATGGCGATGGCGCTCGTAGACGGACGTGCTGCCGTAGAGTTCGTGAGCCTTGGACCCCTCCTCGATGACCACCTCGTGGGCCCCCAGGCGCATCGTGGCGCCCATGTCCTCGACCCCCTGCTGCTCCGGGAGCAGGTCCACGACGGGGTAGGGTGTCTCGGGGTCGAACTCGCTGCTATTCGCCCCCTCCAGTCCGAGGACGTTTCGTGAGAACTCGATGGTGGCGAGCTGGAAACCGAGGCAGACCCCCTGGAAGGGGATTCCCTGTTCCCGGGCGTACCGAATGGCCCGAATCTTGCCCTCGATGCCCCGCTCACCGAAGCCGCCCGGGACGAGGATGCCCTGCGCCCCTGCGAGGAGCCCCACGCCGTCCTCTTCCAGGTCGACGCTCTCGACCCACCGGATGTTCACGCGGGCGTCGGCCTTGGCGCCGGCATGTTGGAAGGCCTCCAGGTGACTGATGTAGGAGTCTTGGAGGTGGGTGTACTTGCCCACGAGGGCGATCTCCACCTCGCCCTCGGGGTCCCGGAGGCGCTCCACGAAGGCCTTCCATCCCTCCAGGTCCGGCGACGTCCCTTCGAGGGCCATCTCTTTCAGGAGGTAGTCGGTGAGGCCTTGCCGTTCCAAGATCAGCGGAACCTCGTAGATGTTGCCGGCATCCGGGGCGCTGACGACGCCCTCGACCGGCACATCACAGAAGAGGGAGATTTTCCGCCTGACGTCCTCATCCAACTCAACGGGCGCGCGGGCCACGATGGCGCTGGGGTGGATCCCCGCGGCCCGGAGCTCCCTCACGCTGTGCTGGGTCGGCTTGGTCTTGGCCTCGCCTACCACAGGAAGGATCGGAACCAGGGTCGTGTGCACGAAAACGCAGTTCTCCTTCCCCACGTCGATGTAGAGTTGCCGCATGGCCTCGAGAAAAGGCATGGACTCGATGTCGCCCACGGTGCCTCCAATCTCGACCAGGGTGACATCCACCCCCGCCGACTCGGCCGCCTCCCGGATCATCCGCTTGATCTCGTCCGTCACGTGGGGAATGATCTGGACGGTGCTTCCGAGGTAGTCCCCGTGGCGCTCCTTCTCGATGGCCGCGAGGTACGCCTTCCCCGTGGTGATGTTGTGGTCACGACTCAGCTTAACGTCCAGAAACCGCTCGTAGTTGCCCAGGTCGAGGTCGACCTCGCCGCCGTCCTCCAGCACGAAGACCTCCCCATGCTGGAAGGGGTTCATCGTCCCCGCATCCACGTTCAGGTAGGGGTCAATCTTGATGGCCGTCACGGAAAGGCCGCGGCTCTGGAGATTGCGGCCGATGCTGGACGTTGTAATGCCCTTCCCCAAACCGGACAAGACCCCGCCGGTCACAATGACATATTTCATAATCCCAACGGGGAATTCACATGGGCGGGAGGCGATTTAAACGTTGTCACCGGCCCTTTCCCCCGGCCTCGTCCGCGTCTCCAGGTTCTTCCAGATGACACCAAGCACGCCTCGCAGATTGGCCTGTTTCTCGTACGCCCGTCGCGCCGTCTCGACGTCCTTCGGGTGTCCTTTCACTTCCCGGGCGAAGGCCACCATGAACCGGAGCGCGCGGACGACCTCGTCGACGACTGCCACCGTCGCAGCCTGATTCGTCCGGGACAGGGGGTTCAGGTCGATCGAGAGGACCGCTTTCCGCATCCCAACCAACGCCTCGGCCCGATCGCCATCCTCCAGCGGCACAAGGACGACATCGCTTCCATAGATGCCCTCGCGGGTACACAGGGCTCGAGGGTGGTCAAGACCCGGGAGCGAGGCGTCCGGATCCCTCCCCAGAACCTCCGGAATCCCCCGCCCCTCCAAACGTGTCACGAGCGCGTCGACCCGCTTTTCCGTCCGATGGAAGACGTTTACCTCGACACGGGCTCCCGTGGCCGCCGCCAGCTCGCCGACCTCGTCGGCCGCCAGAACCGCCACGTTGCCGTTGACGGAGAGAACGGGGTGGTCGGCGTGCAGCAGATAGGCCACCGCGGCTCGGGCCGCGACCTCGGCCTCCGGCACGGTGCGCTCCCCCAACAGGTAATCAAATGCCTCTCCACGCCCGTGAGCAATGAGTCCTTCCCAGGCCACGAGCCCCTCCACGGCCGCCGCCACGAGCTTCTCCCTCGTCGCGAGGGAGCGGTAGCGAGGGTGGGACTGAGGGATGGAGGGACTCAAGCACGAGGAGAGCCCCCGCGAGGTTAAAGGCCTTGACGACCCCGTTATCTTCGCCGACCCCCCCCATGAGGTTAATAGGCTCAGGCTCGCTCCGTGAGGAGGGAGGAGATGCTGGTAGGCATCGTTGGAAAACCCAACGCCGGGAAGAGCACGTTCTTCGCGGCCGCCACCCTCGCTCCCGTCGACATCGCGTCGTACCCCTTCACCACCATCAAACCCAATCGAGGCATCGCGCACGTCACCCGTCCCTGTCCTCACGCGGACCTCGGCACATCGTGCGATCCGCACAACGCTCCGTGCATGGACGGCGTTCGTCTGGTTCCCCTCGACCTGCTGGACGTGGCGGGCCTCGTTCCGGAGGCCCATCTCGGGCGTGGCCTGGGAAATCGGTTCCTGGACGACCTGCGTCAGGCCTCCGCGTTCATCCACGTAGTGGATGCGAGTGGGTCCACCGATCGCGAGGGCAACATCGGGTCTCTCGGGGACCACGATCCGACGGAGGACGTGCAGCTCCTCGAAGACGAGCTGGCCCACTGGATGGCGGGCATCCTCGCGAAGGGGTGGGAGAAGTTGGCCCGACGTGCGGAAATGGAGGGGGAGGACCTGGTGAAACTGCTCGCCGACAGGCTGACGGGCCTGGGATTCCGGGAGGTACAGGTCCAGCTCGCTCTGCGACAGGCAGACCTGGAGGGACCACCGCGTGGCTGGAAGGAGGAGGAGCTCTTGACCGTCGCCCGGCAGCTTCGTCGCGTCGGAAAGCCCATGGTCCTCGCGGCCAACAAGGCCGACATCGCCCCCCAGGCAGCCCTCCAGTCCCTCTTGGATCTCCCGGATGTCCGCGTGATTCCGACGTGTTCCGAGTGTGAGCTTGCCCTGCGACGCGCCGCCAAGGCGGTCCTCCTGGACTACATCCCGGGCGCATCCGGCTTCACTCCGCGGCCGGGTTCCTCTCTGACGACGGGGCAGGAGGATGCTCTGGAGAAAATCCGAACCTACCTCGATCAGTTCGGTTTCACGGGTGTCCAACGTAGCTTCGAGGAGCTCGTGTTCGAGCTGATGGGCATGGTCGTGGTCTTCCCCGTGGAGGACGAGAATCGTTGGACCGACAAGGACGGCAACGTCCTCCCGGACGCTTTTCTGATGCCTCGCGGCAGTGTCACAAGAGACTTAGCATACCAGGTCCATACCGACCTCGGGGACAACTTCATCCGGGCGGTGGATGCGCGGACCAAGAGGGTCCTGGGTAAGGATTACGAGTTGCAGGATGGCGACGTGATTCGCGTCGTTGCGAGGTCGTAACATGACGGCACACGACGTCCGGCTGTTGGCTGCCTCCTACCGTCGGGAAGGGGATGACGAGCAGCCTGTCATCGAGCTCTTCGGCAAGACCCGAGACGGACGGTCCATCACCGTGGAATACCGGGGTTTCCGCCCCTATTTCTACGTCGTCGAACCTCCGCAGTCTCTCCGAGGCACCTTCGAGCGGGACTCCGAGGTGGTCGAGCTTCGGGAGGTCGAGCTCGAGGTGACCCCGTTGGAGAAGAAGGCTTGTGTCCAGGTGGTCATGCAGCACCCCTGGCGGACCCCGGAGTACCGAAACAAGGCCCGGCAGTTCGGGAGCGAGGTCCTTGCGGCGGACATCCCCTTCGTCCACCGCTTCATCTACGACATGGACCTGGGGTCCTGCTTCCGGGTCGAGGGGGAAGAGACGGAAGGCGGCTACACAACGGAGATCGTGCTCCGTGCCGCCTCCTTCGAGCCATGCGAGCCGTTCAACCCACCCCTAAAAATCCTCAGCTTTGACATCGAGAACAGCATCGAGGACGGACACCTCCTTACCCTGGGCATCGCCATGCGGGGTCCCGACGGCAAGATCGAAACGCAGGCCCTCCGAGGGGGCGAACGGGAGATTCTCCGGGACTTCGTCACCTTGGTGGAGAAGGAGGACCCGGACGTGCTCAGCGGGTACAACATCGGCGGGTACGATATCCCGGTCCTCCTCGAACGCGCTCGAAAGGGGAATCTGGGCCCACTGGCCTTCGGCCGGGACTTCGCCCCCTTCCGCCAGATCAACGAGCGCATGTGGCGCCTCCACGGGCGGGTCATCGTGGACGCCTGGTGGAGCGCCCGGACGGACCTCCGGCCCAAGCAGGAGACCCTGGA
>JAJISK010000035.1 GCA_022848785.1 Thermoplasmatota archaeon | reverse complement strand
GTCCTGGACCGTCACCTCGATGACTCGGTCGCGGATCTTCTCATCGTCCTCCGCAGGGGTCTCCCCGAGGACGGCCCGGTTGAACATCTGGGGGGCGTGAAGGGTGTACCAGCTCTTCGCCTTCCAACGGTCCTTGACCCGCTTGGCGACCCGATCGCGCTTGGGCATAAGAGGCCATTCTAGGATATCCGGTTATTTATACGTGGTGACCCAGCACGCCACCAACCCCGAGTCTCAAGTAGCGCCCCCCGCTTATGTCATCGTTGTCCGCCCGTTGGATCTGGTGGGAAGCGACCGCCCTCCTGCTTGCCCTCCTCCTCATCGAGATGGGGCTCGTCCTTCTGGAGCTGCGAACGGCCATCGTCCAAGACTGGTTCGTGACATTGGCCCCCCTCCTCTGGATCAATGCATCCATTCTGGTCTTGTTCGTCTTCTTCCGGCAGCTGGGAAGCAAGGAGGTCGGTTCGCGGGATCGCGGGCGGTCCGAGGCGGGCCGCCTCCGCTCTCTCCTCCAGCCCCGCTTTGGTGCCATTCGGCGGGCGCTGCAGCCTACCTCCATGCGGATCGCGGTCCTCCTCATCGCCCTCGGCGCGTAGACGGTGACGAGCTTCCTGGCGGCCGTCGTGGTGACCGCCCACCTGGCCGTGGCGACGGCCTTCATCGCGACGATGACCTGGGCAACCGTCCTGGCCTTTCGCCGGGAGCCCGCTCGGAGCCGAACGGCGCCTCCCCCTGCGGGATCAGCGTAGGGAGACGAGAAGGAAACCCAGGCTGAACATGAGGATCACGATGATGGCGAGGATGATCCCGATCTTCAGCGTGTCTTCCGTGGCAACCCCAAGGTTCCATGAAGGCCCTGGTTTAGCCCTTTCCGGGTCTTCGGGCCGCGAGCGCGCCCCGCCGTAGCCTGCGGACCCACACATTCTTATTTGGGGCCCTCTTCGGCTCGAATGGTGTTCCCGTGAAGAAAGGATCTCTCGCCTTTGTCCTTCTCGCCACGCTGGTCATGGCCTCGGTCTCGCTGTGGGCGGTTCCCGCCCCGGGGGTTCACGGCCAGGTCACACTGACCATTACTATGAGGGACGCCCTGACCTTTTCGCCAAATACCTTCTCTGCAGAATCCGGGGAATCGGTCAGCCTGACCCTCATTAACGCGGGGGCTTTGCCCCACACCTTCACCCTGTTCGGCGAGGCGGACGCCTCCGTCCCAGTGAGCGATAACAGTGCCCTCCAGACCTATTACAATGACAACACGCCCCTCCGGGACGTGAGCTTCGACGGGAGCACACAGGACTCCATCACCTTCACCGCTCCGACGACAGAGGGGATCTACACCTTCGTGTGCATCGTACCCGGCCATTCGGTCGGAGGCATGCACGGGACGATGACGGTCGCATCCCCCGCCCCCCCGGACGGCATCGATCCCCTCCTCATCGGCGTCGTGATCGCCATCGTCGTCATCGTCATCGCCATCGCGGCCGTGTTCATCCTCCGCCGAAGGAGCTAGGTCGTCCCAGGGGCCGATGGCACGTCCTCGGGGCGTCGGCAAACCCGACCGGAACGCGCGGGGCTGAGTCCCGCGTGGATCACCTTCCTCCTGGCGTTCCTGACCTTCGCGTTGGCGGTCGGAGTGATCGTCCTGTTTGGCGTGAACCTCCCCTTTGTCCTGACCGAGGGAACCTTTGGGGAGGTCAGAATCCGCGTGGGTCCCCCCGGCTCGTCGTTTCTCCTTGAGACCTTCGTCCTCGTCCTCATCACCCCGGTCCTCGCGATCGAGGCCATCCCCATCGCGCTCCCCCTGCACGTCCTCGCCATCTCCGTTCTCTACGCCCTCGTACTCGAGCGAGTGCTTCGGGCCGGGAGGACCGCCCGATTCGCCGCCCTCCTTGGCCTCGCGTTTGCCTTGACGGCGCCCTTCCCCGGGCTCTACGCGTACCCCACCCCCATCTCCTCCATCATCACCCTGGTCCCCGGATCCCTGATCCCAGTCGTCTCCTTCTTCGCGTCGCCCCTGGTTCGGTACGGGTTCATCCTCGTCGCCTACGGACTGCCGCTTGTCGTCCTGATTCTGGCCCGGAAGCGCCCGCTGACACCGCTTAGGGCCCTCAGGAGACCGAGTCCGCTCCCCGCCTACCTCCTGCCGTCCTTGATGCTTGCCGGTCTGTTCCTCGTGGTGAGCGGGACGGACACCCTGAAGGTCATCGGCCTCATCTGGAACTGGGCGCTCATGGTGACGGCCCTCCTTGTTTGGAGTCTGTACTATCGTCCCGCGTTGTCCTCCCTGCGGGTTCCCCCGGATCCGTCGGCCTTCGAGCGTCGTTTGACTGCTTGGCCACGCCCGCTCCTCGCCTTTGGCGCCCTCACGCTCGTCCTCCTTCTCCTCACGAGCTTCCCCCCGGTGGATGCGTTCGCGGAAGCCAACGCCCTCGGACATCACGCCCAGCATGTGGCGCTCCTTCTCCTCGGCCTGCTCGTGGGAAGCCTGGTCCTGCAGCAAGCCCGCGCCCATCGTCGCGACAAGAACCTGACGGGGGAGGTGGCCCGGTTTGTCTACGCCAGCAACGTCCTGTTCAACCCACGAGGGACCGTGGGGATGACCTTCGCCGTGACCGCGATTGCCTTTTGGCACGTCCCGTTCTTCTGGGACCTGGCCCTCACGGACGATCTGGTCCACGTGATGGAGCACTTCTTCCTGATCGCGGCGGGGAGTGCCGTGGCCTTCAGTCTCGGCCTCATGGCGCCAGGGGGAAAATACGCCTTCCTCGTTGGAGGGACGATGGCGATGAGCCTCCTGGCCCTCACCCTGTGGTTCACGGCCGTTCCCGTCTACGCGACCTACCCGGTTGGGCAGCTCTCCGTTCTGGGCATGGTCCACTTCATCGTGGGAATGCCCCTGATGATCTTCGCCATCGGAATCACCGCGACCGCCGTGCTGAAGATGCAACGCCCGGTCGACCGCGGAACGGCCCCGTCCCCGTGAGGTCCGAACGTGGAACGGACGTACGGACCATGGGTCGCCTGGCTCGGAGCGGTGAGTGTCATCCTCCTCGCGATCCTCCTACCCCCCCTCGACCCGATTCTGGAGAGTCACGAGGGTCTCCACCACTTGCAGCACGGCCTATCCCTCGTCCTGGGGATCGGCGCGGGATGGGCCAGCTATCGACTCGTGGCCACGATGGCGATTCGGGGGACGGGAGGCGCTCAGGCATTCGCCCGGGACGTCCTCATCGTGAGCCGGCGTGCCAACCCGGGTGGCTACGTCTCCCTCATGGTGGCGACCGGTCTGCTCATCTTCTGGCACATCCCGTTCTTCTTCAACCTCGCCATGTTGGACGATACCGTCCACATCCTCGAGCACCTCTCCTTCATCATCGCAGGCGGTGGAGTCGGGTTCGGTCTCACCCTGATGAGCAAGTGGACCCGTCTCGGGGCCGTCCTCATCGCGGTGTTTTCGGGTCTCTTCCTCTCCGTCCTCTTGGTGGTCTTCGAGCTGCACGTTTACGAGGTCTATCCCCGGGAACACGAGCTCATTTTTGGCGTCGCGATGATCTACGTGATGATGCCGGTGATGCTCTACGCGGTCTACCGCTTCCTCGTGGAACAAGTGAGCTAGGGGGGTCGTCGGATCCCTCGTGCCGCGCCGCGACCACAACTCGCATAAGCCAGGGGGGACTGGCTGTTTCTGTGAGACGGGGAGGAGTCCTCGCCCTGTTCGTCGTGACCTCCTTCCTCCTCCTACCTGGGGCGGTCGCGCACGTCCCCACGGGCGGGTCGACACACTTGGAGGGGTCCCTCAGCCTCGCACCAAGCGGGACCGCGGGCAGTACCTCTCTTCTCGCCCTCTCCAGTTTGGGAGAGGCGGAGACAGGGGGCGAGTTTCGCTATTTTTGGGAGGTCAATGAGGGCCAGGGGCCCGCCGTACGCTTCGGTCTCCTGCAGGAGATGCCCGGTTCGACTGCGGAGCTCGTCTACAGCGCGACCGCCGCCACGGAGACCGAGACCTGGGTGATCCCGGCACCCGCGGAGTATACGGCCTCCTGGGAGAACCCGAACAGCGAGGCGGTTGCCCTCTCCTACCTCTTTGAGGCACGCCCGCCGTTAGGCGCGCCCGTGGCATTCGATTGGCCCCTCTACGTTGGGCTCGGCTTCGTCGGTGTGGTTATTGCCGTCCTCTTCTTCTGGAGTGGCCGACGAAAGAAACCGGCCGGACGCACCCCGTCGGTTGAGGAGACCGGTTCGCGGGAGAAGTAGTCCCTACCGCTGGGGCATCCCGTAGATCCGACCCTTCCACGGGACGCCTCCCTCCCGAAGATAGCGACGCGCGGAGTCGATGAGAATCCCCATGACAACGACGGTGGCGACGGGGGCGAGGAACGCGTACGCTACGGGGACCTTCATGAAGGCGTAGGCGAGGGCCACCCACATCCAGATCAGACCCATCAACCCGGCTCCCACCCAGAGGACCAGGGTGGGGCCCTGGAGAAGGAACAGAACCAGGCCAGCGCCCAGCAGCAGGAACGGCAGCAGCATCCCGAAGAACAGTCCTGCGGTGTTCAGGGCGATCCGCCTCACCTGGAAGTCCAATCCGGGAAAGGCGTTCTTGGTGAAGCCCTGCCAGATGGCGCCCAGACTGGTGTACATGCGAACGCGGAGACGCTGGCGGCTGTCCGCCATGCAAAGGCGTCGTTCGGCCTTTTTTACCCGCATGGCGAGACGGTAATCCTCATCCACGCGATCATAGACGGCGTCGTGGCCGCCGAGGGCCTCGTAGGACGCCCGGGGGAAGAGGAGGTACTGGCCGTTCGCCACCGCCCACCGCTTGTCGGGTCGGTTCACCCACGCTCCTCGGTGGCTGATGCCGATGAGGAAAATCATGAACGGGAGGACCGTCCGCTCCCAAAACGACTCCACCAGGAGGTGTGGATAGAGGGTCAGGAGGTCGAGATCCTCCGCCAGGAGGTAGGTCACGGTCCTGCGGAGGAGCCCCGGGCCGTGGACCGTGTCGCCATCCGTGAAGAGGAGGACGTCGCCCCGGGCTTGTTCCGCCCCTTGCTTGCACGCCCAATTCTTCCCGACCCATCCCTCAGGCAGGGGGGGCTCTTCGATCAGACGGATCCGCTCGCGGTACGTCTCCAGGACCTCCCTCGTGCCATCATCCGACCCCCCCTCGACCACGAGAATCTCTTGGCGGGGGTAATCCTGGGCCAAGAGGGAATCCAGACAAGCCCGGACCGTTGAGACCTGGTTGCGCAGAGGAAGGATGACGGAGACGAACGGCGGATCCTCCAGCTCGGCCGGGCGAGGGAGTCGCGGGTACCCCACGAAGAGGGGGATCGAGGCGACGAGGAGGAAGGTCAGCACCGCGGCGTATCCGAGGAGAGCCAAGTCGAAGACGGAGAGGCCGAACACCATGAAGAGCCATTTTACGAACGTGCGTTACCTAAGGGCGCGCGGCCCGCCTGCCACGGGAATCCCTTGCAACGCCTCCGGGTTCTCCACGCTGGATAGGTCTCCCAACTCCTGGCCAAGGAATTTCGCCTTGATGAGGCGCCGAACGATCTTCGCGCTCCGAGTCTTCGGGAGTGCGGAGACCGCGTGAACCTCTTGGGGGCGCATCGTCTTTCCCAACTCGCCCACGACGTGCGCGATGAGCTCGTCTTCCAAGGCATCGTTCGCCTCCTTTCCGTCCGCGACGACGACGAACGCCACGAGGGCCTCCCCCTTCAGGGGATCGGGCACCCCGATGACGGCCGCCTCCAGGACCGCCGGATGGCTGAGGAGGGCGCCTTCGACCTCGCTCGGACCAATGCGTTTCCCCGCCACGTTGATGGTGTCGTCGGATCGTCCCTGAAGGAACCAGTATCCGTCTTCGTCGACGATCGCCCAGTCCCCGTGGTTCCACACGTCCTCGAACCGAGACCAGTACGTCTCGAGGTAGCGATCCGGATCCTTCCAGAGTCCCTTCGTCATGCTCGGGCAGGGACTCCGAGCCACCAGGTAGCCCCTCTCCCCTCGGATCGATCGCCCTTCCTCGTCCAGGACGTCGACGTCCATGCCCAACGCGGGGCCTCGCCCCAGGGTCGTGGGCTTCAACCCCACAATCGGGAGCGGGAAGAGGAAGCAGCCTAGGATCTCCGTCCCCCCGGAGATGTTGATAATGGGCAGGCGGCCGCCGCCGACCTTCTCGAAGAACCACATCCAGGACTCCTCGTCCCATGGCTCCCCCGTGCTCCCGAGAAGGCGGAGGCTGGAGAGGTCGTGCTTCTCCACCCACCCCTCCCCGTACTTCATGAGCAGCCGGATCGCCGTCGGGCTGATGCCGAGCTGGGTGACACGGTGGTCTTCCACCATGCGCCAGAGGCGGTCGGGCTTCGGATAGTCCACACTCCCCTCCATCATGACCATCGTGCCGCCGAGGGTGGAGACCCCGATGATCATCCAGGGCCCCATCATCCAGCCGATGTCTGTGACCCAGAAGAAGACGTCCCGGGGCTTCAAGTCGAAGCCGTATCCGATTTCCTTTGTGGCCTGCGCGAGGGCGCCGATGTGGGTGTGGACGGCCCCTTTGGGCCGGCCCGTGGTCCCGCTTGTGTAGACGATCATGGAGTAGTGCTCGCTGTCCAGGGGTCGGGTCTCGAACGCCTCCGGCTGATCTCGGAGGAATTCCGACCACGATACATCTCGTTCCTCGTTCCAGGGGACGGGATGACCGAGGTGTTCGAGGACGATGAGACGCTCGATGTTGGGTGCGAGATCGGCGGCTCGGTCCGCCTCCTCCTTGAGTCGGATGGTCTTGCCTCGGCGGTGGTAGCCGTCGGCCGTGAACAGCATCCTGGCCCCCGCGTCCTCGAGCCGGAAGGCCGTGGCCTTGGCGGCGAACCCGCTGAAGATGGGGACCGCGATGGCACCCACCTTCCAGCAAGCGAAGAGCAGGCTGATGACCTCCGGGACCATCGGCATGTAGATGCCAATCGTATCGCCTGGCTCCACCTCCGCGGAGACCAGGGCGTGGGCCAGGCGGTTCGCCTCAACGTAGTGGTCCCCGTAGGTGGTCCGACGGCTGGAGCCTTCGTCGCTCTCCCAAATGCACGCGGTCCGGTCCCGGGCGGGTCCCGTTGCGTGCCGATCCAATCCGTTGTGGGCCAGGTTGATCTTGCCTCCCGGAAACCAACGCGCCCACGGTTTCCCCTCGCGCATGTCGAGGACCCGATCCGGGGGCCTGTACCACTCGACGCCGAGATCCTCCAGGGCAGCCTCCCAGAACCATTCGTTGTCCTCCACGCTCCTGCGGAGGAGCTCGTCGTGGCTTGCGAGACCGTGCTTGGCCATGAAACGGGTGATGTTGGCCTTCTCCACGAAGGCGTCCGTGGGCTGCCACACGATGCCCTTCAATCGGGTTCGCCACCTCCTGAGTTCCCGACGGCCGAATAAGGCTTCCGCGGCCTTTGGCGAGTTAAACTGTTCCTCGAAGGTGAACTAGAGGACAAAGTCAAGGCGCGGGCGAAAGCTCGGGATCCGTCTCTGAAGGCGTAATTTCCTAGCGTCGCCCGCCGATGGGGAAGATCTTACCCGATATCCATCCCGCGATTCCCGCCACGATGAGGCCAATGATCCCGCCAGCGAAGGCTAGGCCTATAAGCATGATTCCTGCCACCGCTCCGATGACCGGACCGAGGGTCTCAAGTCCTTGAGCGCTGCCTGCAGCCCCTGCGGCCCCCATCAATACGATGATGCCAAGGGCCATGAGGGGTCCGAAGAACACCAGGAAGCCCAGCAGAGCTCCCCGCGTGCCCTTTCGCGCGATGAACCCGCCGAGGAAGATGGCGCCAAGGGCAATCAGGAGGATGTCCTGCGTGGTGTACGTGCCCGGGGCGTAGAGGAAGAAGTAGTAGAGGATCGCACCGGAGACGACGAGACCCAGAAGCCAGAAGAGCCAGCCTCCCCGAGGCGTGGTGTAGACTGTCCTGATCGGAGTGGCATAAGCGGGGATTCCTTCTGCTGCAGTTGGGGCGGGCCTTGGATCGTAATCGGCCTGCAGGGGAGGGGGGATGACCTCTACCTCGCTACGGGCATCCTCAGACGTGCCATCACCTCGTCGAGCTTCTTCCGGGAGAAGCTATCGTCCGTCAGTTTCTCGAGTATGCCTTGACTTATGAGGAAGACCTCAGGCCGATTCCAGAGTTCCATGTAGGGGACGATCAGGAGCCGTACATGGCTTCCAGAGCCGTGGCCCGTCACCTCTACCTCAGCCCCTAGCCGCTTGCCCGACTTGATAAGCTTCCCGAAGGGGAGATTCCCGATGAAGTACGACTTGAGCTTTCCACCCCAAACGGCCTTGAGGTGTCCCCGATTGCCATCATCGCCTGACTCGAGAATCTTGAATTTCGACTTCTTCAGCGTCTTCGATATCAGTCCTGTAGCAGCCTGGACTCCCAAGTTGTCCAGGACGAACTCCTGGAGGGCACCTTTGGCCAAGTGATCGCCGTGGGTCCAGCCCTCTTCGGGCCTCATGAAACTTCGTTTCTGATTATCAGCCGCAAAACTAGGCTTCTCACGACCCAAGGATAAATTCCACCCATCATGTGCAATCGGCGGATAGCCGAGTTCAAGCGGTGTCCCGTCTGGGGGCCTCCATCAAGCTCGAGAACATCGAGCGTCACGCCGCCAGAGCCCCTATATTCAGATCGCATAGACGGGGGTCTGCTACAGGGTCGCAACGGCTCTATGCTAGCGCCTGCGTGGACACTGCGCGAAGAGGTCGAGATTCGGACCGCGGAAGGCGAACGGGACCGGCCCCCTCGCAACTCGCCGCGATGCTCAGCCTCACGGCTGTGGCTTCGCCTCCGCACGGCCTCGAACCACCGCCTCCCGCTATGGCAGGACAACGGGACTACTCGGTAAGGTCCCTAATGGACGTAGCGGGGTTTACCGCCTTGACGAGGTCGATTCCGTGAAAGGCGGATGATTTGTTGACGTAGCCCTCGCTGCCGGTAGCGATTATCTGGTTATTGCCGGAGCGAAGTCGCCAGCGGTATTCCCCTGCTCGGTCTTCGTAAACTTCGAATTTCGTCTTGCCTCACCTCCTCCCCCCGCGAGGGCCTTGGGTATTTGTCCGGCGCCCCTCCTCGGCGCCC
>JAJISK010000034.1 GCA_022848785.1 Thermoplasmatota archaeon | reverse complement strand
CAAGCCATGACCTGGGAGTAGACGTAGCGTCGCCTCTCGCCACGAAGTTCCCAAATGCCGTAGTCCGGGAGCTCCCACTTGTCCGCCACGAACTCCGCGAGTTCGGCGACGGTCCGCCACACGTGGTCGTTCATATCGTCGTCCGTGTGGTAACTGAGGTAGAGGGCGTCGATAACGGCGCCGCACATGTCGAGCTGATGCTGCTCGTGGGCGGCATTGCCGATGCGGACGGGCCGGGCCCCCCGGTAGCCGCGGAGGTGGGGGAGGGAGCGTTCGAGGAGGCGCGCGTCGCCCTCGACCCCGTACATGATCTGAAGTTCCTCCGGGTGCAGGGTGTGGCCCTGGAGTCTCCGCATGACCCAGTGCCGGTACCGGCGTTCCTCCTCGCCATACCCACACTTGTGAAAGGCCCGGAGGGCAAAGGCGGCATCCCGCAGCCAGGAATAGCGATAGTCCCAATTCTTCGTACCGCCCGGAACCTCGGGGAGCGAGGTCGTGGGCGCGGCCACGATGGCCCCCGTGGGCTCGTAGATCAGGAGTTTCAAGGCGAGGAGGGACCGGCGGACCAGGTCGCCGAAGGGTCCGCCGTACGTGCAGCGTTCGGTCCATCCCCGCCAGTACTCGATGGTCTTCTCCAGCTTCTCGGCCGCGAGGAACTCCCCGAGAGGTCGAAGGAAGTCCTCGTTCCACCGCAAGATGAGCCACCGCTCCTCCCCCGCTTCGAGAGTCACCTCCGCCGTGGCCCCTGCCCGTGCCGCCTCGAAAGGGATGTCGGACACCAGGCTCAGCCGGGTCAACTCGCCCTCGGCCAGGCATCCCCCTTCACGGACCTCCACGCGGGTCTCCTCGCGGCTGTACCCGAATCGCGGGTCGAAGACCACGTGGACCGTGACCTTGCCCTCGAGGCAGCGGAGACGCCGGTGTACTTCGTGGAAGGCCTCGAACTCGTGGACCTTCCGATAGCACGGCATGAAGTCGACGAGCTCAAGGGCTCCCCCCTCGTTCGTGAAGACGGTCCGCAAGACATTCGTCTCCTCCACGTAGGACTGGTTCGCCTCCGCCCCGGCGACGGAGACGTCGAGCCGACCGCCCTGCCTGGGATCCAGGATGGCGGCAAACACACTGGGCGAGTCGAACCGCGGAAAGCAGAGCCAATCGATGCTCCCCTCGCGGGACACGAGGGCCGCCGAGTTCATGTCGCCGATGAGCCCGTAGTCGCTGATGGGGAGGTATCCGTCTGGGGGATTCATCTCCTAGGAAAGTTACGTGGCCTCCCCTTAAAAGCAGGCGGAGGGGCGCCCTCCGCGCTCGGTCTGGGCTTTTCCTCAGGAGAGCCTACCCTTCGGGCCCTGGCTCTTCCGTCGGCTTCCGCGTCGGCGAATAGGCTCCCTTGAGCCATCCGGTCGCCTGGAGAAGCCCAAAGATGGCCCCGAACAGGGGGACGAAGAGGAGGCTGCTGATTAGGTGGATGAGGGCAAACGGGAGGAGGGCCACCAGAGCATCCCACAGGCTCCATCCCAGCAGAGGCCCGAGGAAGAAGTACCAGTCTCCGAGGGTCGTCCAGAGGTCGAAGGCAAGGGTGGCGGGGATGCTCACCCCGGTGACCAGGGCGACGCTTCCGATGACCGTCAGAACCCGGCGTCTCGAGAGGCGGCCCAGCAGGGAGGCGAACACGAAGCCGGACACGGTGAAGGCGCTGAGCCCCAGAATCGCCTGGTAGCCAAACTCCCCGCGGTAGATGGCCCCGTAGATGAGGACGTCGGAGAACCCCATGATGGCGAGCGGAACCAGGATCATGTACACGCCGCCCAGATAGAAGCCCGCGAGGATGGAGAGGGCCATGATGGGCTCCACGTTCGCGTAGTCGAGGAGAAGGAGGCGCCCTACCACGCCGATGAGGATGAGAAAGAGCGCGACCGTGGTCTTCTCCCGGGTCACGCGGAAGGGGCTCAATAGGTTCATCTCACGCCTCCAGGGGGGGAGAGGTGTGCCGCCAGAGGACGGCATCCCCATCGGCGAGCATATATCTGTCGGCACCCACCGGGCCGTAGACGCCGTTCACCCAGTACAGCCAGAACAGGCCTCCGGCACCGTCTCGGATCCCGTTGATGATGGTGACCCTGCTAGCTCCTAGGAGTTCCGAATACTGGTATTGGACAGCGAAATCGTGGGCGGTCGCCGCTTCGAGGAGAAAGCTCAGCACGGTGTTGTTCGTGGAAGTCGCCGTGTACGAGACGTTCCAGCCGGTCGCCTCGATGCGCAAGGTCACCGAGACCAGGGCTGGAGGGACGGGCGTCGGCGCGATAGCGCGCAAGGCGGCCCAGAGGCCGGCGACAGAGAGGACGATGGCGAGGGCGAGCAGGAGAGCGACCTTGGGATCCCCCCATCGCGTCATCGAGAAGCCCTTTGCCTCCAAGCGTACACCCAGAGCACGGCCCCGACGACGATTGAGGCGATGAGGATACTCGTGGCAGCGAGGAGTCCCGCGTCAAACTGGGCCGGTTCCGAGGCCCCCAGGGC
Organism: Thermoplasmatota archaeon; assembly: GCA_022848785.1. The sequence goes on along the minus strand of JAJISK010000034.1, from coordinate 6,628 downwards.
ATAGATGAACCCGTTGTCGGAGGCAATCACGACCACCCCATCGATCGCAGCGGGTGTCGGAAGGATGTACTGGCGAGGCTCGGGGAGGTACGTCCAGAGGACGTCACCGGACGCGGCGTCGAGGGCGTAGAGAGTCCCCTCCTCTGTGTTTGTTGTGAACAGGAGGACCCCCGAGGCGAGGGTCAGGGAGCTCTGCACCGGTCCGTTGGGGGTGAACTGCCAGCCGGCGGTCGTCTCCATGCTCTCTGCCAGGACGTTCCCCTCCGTACCGAGGACGCCGGAAGCCACGAAGTATGCGTCCTCACGCAAGGCGACAGAAGACGTGCTCGGGCCGATTTCTCGCCGTGCTAGCTGCACTCCCTCTGGGCTGAGGCGATACAGGAAGCCGTCCCGAGAGGTGAAGTAGATGTCTCCTCCGTCCAGCAAGGCAGGGGAAGAGGCGACAGGGCCGGACGTGGGGAACATCCACTCTTCTGCCCCGTCGTCAGCCGCAACGCGCAGGAGTCCGTAAGGCGGGTCCCACCCCAGCGAGGTTCCGTTGAACAGGCCCATGAGACCCACGTAGACCGACCCCTTGCGGATGGCCGGGGAGGACATGTGAACGGAGCTCGTCTCATGACGCCATGCGATTGCGCCTTCCGCCAGGTCAACCGCAATGAGGGCCCCGGGCCCGCCGGTTTCGTCAAACAGGCCGACATAGACACGCCCCTGGCTCACCTTGGGCGAGGAGGCGATGCCGGTGAAGACGGCGCCCGTCTGAAGCGTGACCTGCCACACCACATCTCCGCTCCCCCCGTCGAGCCGATACAGGACGCCGTCCCGGCCTCCAACGACCAGGTCCGGCGGACCCCCCTGACCCCCCTCGCGGAAGAGGGCCGGTGTCGAGAGGCCCGAAACGCCCGCAGCCCTCCAGAGCGGTTCCCCCGTCTCGAGATCGATGGCGTAGGTCCCGTTGAAGAGCGTCACCTGGTAGAGGGTCCCGCCGGCGCCCACCGGGCTGGCTCCAATTTCTGCGCCTCCGGTATCAAACCGCCAGCGCAACCCAGGAACCTCCGGTACGGAGCTTCCCGTGACTCCCGTGTTCGCCAGGTTGCCTCGGAAGGCCCCCATGGGAAATCGATGGACCGGCGTCGCCAAGGGCTTCGGACCGGGCCAGGGACTGACGAAGTCCCAATCGGGATCGTCGGTCGACAGGAACCATCCAAGCACATCGCCGGGTTCGAGGGTAATCCCGGAGGCTCCGACCGGTGCGAGGTCCCAATCCAACGTCGAAGCGTTCCAGAGGAGGAAGTGGAAGTACTCGGGAAAGACGGGATCGCGGCCCCCGATATCGGCCACAAACGCGCCGAACTCCGACCAGAAGACCTCCACCGCAAGGCCGAGCGCCTGCGCCGCGTCCTCCGTGGCCCTGATTCCCGTCCGGTTGTCCGAGAGCACGCTCTCTTGCCAATAGACTGAGCCGTCACCCAGGTCAAACATCACGAGGACCGGGTCTTCCGTCTGGCCTTGGGCCAGCCCTCCTAGGACAGCGAGGGCGAGGAGAGTCGCGAGACCCACCGCCGTCCCCTGCCCCGCCACGAAAGCCCTCCGATTCAAGTGGAGTTGAAGAAATTCAAATGAAGTGGAACATAAGAGGCTTTGGGCTTCGTCGAGGACGTGGCAACCCCTATAGGCCTCTCCCCCTTGCGGCCGCCATGGACCCTCTCACCATGCTGCGCTTCAACCGCCGGGTCCGGAAGGCCCTCTTGAATCGCCTCGCTGCCCTTCCGGAGGAATTCGAGCGGAATGCGGAGATCAGCTTCTATTCCATCCAGGACACCCTCTTTCACGCTCTCCGTACGGAGGACTACTGGGTAAACGACTTCCTCACGGGGAGCGGCCGCATGGTGGACCGGAACGCGAAGGGAGATCTGCACTCCGTTCAGGATCTAGAAGCGCTCTGGAACCGCGTCAGCGACCGGACGGAGGAGGTCATCCAGGCGATGAGGCCCGAAGAGCTGGCAGAGGTCCGAGAGCGGCCCCTCGGCGACGGTCTGGTACGAAAGACGGTGGAGGAATACCTCTTCACCTTCATGATCCACGAAGTGTATCACAAGGGCGAGGTCCTAGCCGTCCTATGGCAGGGGGACAACGAGCCGCCCCCCGTCGACTATTGGCGATATTGAGGCCCTCACCCCTACCGATGGGCCCGTCCAGATTTGAACTGGAGTCGCCAGCACCCCAAGCTGGTAGGATACCAAGCTACCCTACGGGCCCCAGGCCTCCGCTAACTGCGGGGGCTTTAAGCGTTTTCCGACCGAAGGGTCATCCGAGGGGAAGGACGTCCTCGATCAGGTCGACGTGAGAGAGGATCATGCGCCGGCAGCAGTAGCGCTCCAGCCCAAGCTCATCCAGGGCGTCCCGGGGGTTCTGCCCTGCATCCAGCGCCTGCAGGTACTTCTCCCACGAGGACCCGATGACCTTGCCACACGTGAAGCAACGAATGGGGATGATCATGGTCTCACCGATAGGACTTCTGCCGCTTCTTGCGGGCACCTCGCCCCAGCGGTTTCTTCGGGAGCTTTCGCCGGGTGTCCGGCACGAGGAGGGTGCGGTCGTAGGTCCGGATACGGTCCTCCATCTGCTCGTCTTGGTAGAAGCCCACGAGTCCTCGGGCGATGGCCGTCCGAATCGCGTCCGCTTGCCCCATAATCCCGCCTCCGCGGACGTTTACGTCGATGTCGACCCCCTCCGCCCGGCCGCCCGCCAGGGTCAGGGCTTCCATGATTTTCAGTCGGGCCATCTCGGGCGCATGGATCTCCAGCGGTACCTTGTTGATGCGGACCCGCCCTTGGCCCTTGCGAATTACCGCCCGGGCCACGGCCGTCTTCCGCTTCCCGCTCGCGACCACGGGTGGTTTCTTGGCCTTCACGTCTTCGCTCCCAGTAGATTTGACAGCTCCCGGAGCGTGATATATGTTGTGGTCTTGGCCGCGATGCTGGCCCCCGTGGCCTCCTCCGCCTCACCCCCGACCCCGGGGGGCGCCCCCACGTAGACCCGGAGCCGCTTGAAGGCCGCACGACCGCGGGGCTTCTGGTAGGGCAACATGCCTCGGACGGTCCGCTTGAGGATGCGGTCGGGCCGCTTTGGGAAGTGCGGCCCCTTTCGCTGGCTACCCACCCGACGTTTCTGCTGATACTCCCGGAGGATGGACTGGCGCGAACCGGTGATCACGGCCTCCTCGGCGTTGACGATGGTGACGGTGTCTCCCTCTAGGAGCCGCTTGGCCGTCAAGCTGGAGAGGCGACCCAGGATCTGACCGGAGGCGTCGTACAGGACCATACTCATCCCATGATTCGAACCCCGCTCCCGCGAGGATTTTCGTTGATCAGGTCACGAATCGCAAGGACCTGCCCTCCGGCGGCCTCGACCCGCGTCCGAGCGGCCTCGGAGGATTGGAAGGCAGAGATCCGGAGGGCCTTCGTCAGCCGTCCAGTGCCGAGGAGCTTCCCAGGGATCACCACCACCTCTCCGTCTTCCGCGTGGCGCTCGAGACGGGATAGATTGACCTCCGCCCAGACTCGGCTCGGCCGGGATAGGCGCAGGGCGACGTCCCTCCAGATGGGAGCCTCGTTCTCTCGCGCGGCCGTCTTGAGATCGTCGATGAGGGCGAGGAGGAACGGGTTGGACTTTCGAACCGGTTTGCTCATGGATTCGGCCTCCGCTTTACCGGGCGGGCGCTAAAAAGGTTTCTCGCGTCGTAGGGGCGAGAACCCGAACGCGGCGGGTGACCGGGGTCCTACGCCTGGAACGAGGACCCGCAGGAGCAGGTAGACTGGGCGTTCGGGTTGTTCACCACGAAGCCCGTGCCCATCAGGCTCTCCTGCCAGTCCAAGGTCATTCCCTTGACGTAGGGCTCGCTGAATTCGTCGACTACGACCTTGACGCCGTGGGTCTCGTAGACGCGATCCCCATCCTCCGTCTTCTCCTCGAAGGACATGCCGTAGCTGAGGCCGGAACAACCCCCTCCGGTCACGAAGACTCGGAGGAACTGGTAGGATCCACCTTCGTTCTTCAGTAAGTCTCGGACCTTCTCCGCCGCCGGCTCGGTGAGGGAAACCTCGACGAGTTCTGTGGCCATCGAACTTCCCATTATGGCGCCGTTATATAAGGATTGCCAGTAGGGTTTCACACCCGATAGTGGAGGTCGTGACCGGTCGGAGGCGTGAGAGAAGGTTTTTAATACTGTTCCTTTGTCGAAGAAATCCGCGGAGAATAGGGTGTGTTATGATTCGCTTCGGCCCGGCCGGCATTCCCTTGTCCTGCAAGGGCCGGACCCTCGAGGATGGGATTGAGGACGTCCACAATCTGGGCCTCACCGCCATGGAAGTCCAGCTCGTCCGCATCAACGTCATCGAACGGTTCCCCACCGAGGAGGAGGTGGGGCTAACCCCACGGACCCTCCCCGGGGAACTCGTCGTCGCCCTCCGGCGAGGTGGGGAGGAGGCGCAACTGGTCCACGATCCGGACGCCGCCATCGAGCCGGGGGATACCTTGCACGTTCTCGTGGGGAGCGTGGCCGACGACTTTGCGCGGCTGGAGTTCCTGGGCGACCTGGCCCGGGAGCTCGACGTGGAGATGTCCCTCCACACCCCCTATTACATGGACCTGGCGGGGGACGGCGCCTTGGGCCAAAAGAGCCTGAACAGCATCCGGTGGGGCGGCATGATCGCCCACCACCTGAACGCCCGGGTCGTCGTGACCCACATGGGGCTGTACGGCGACCTCACCCCGGAGGCGGCCCTGGACCGCATCGTCGGACGCGTCAAGGAGCTGGCGACGTGGTTCCGGAAACAGGGCCTGCGCTCCACCCTGGGCCTGGAAACGAGCGGGCGCCAGGAGGTGTTCGGGAGCGTAGACGAGGTGGTGACGATCAGCGAAATGGTACCGGAGGCGATGCCGGTCCTGAACTTCGGGCACATCCACGCCCGAGAGGGGGGCAGCCTCCGGGAGGCCTCGGACTTCGGGGCGCTCCTGGATCGGGTGGAATCCCGGGTCCACGGACAGTTCCACTCCCACTTCGCCGGGGTGGAGCACGAAGGGGGGAATGAGCTGCGCTACACCCCCATCAAGCGGGGAGACCTCCGGTTCGAGCCACTGGTGGAGTCGATCCTGGAGACGGAGTATCCACTGACCGTCATTTCCTCCTCGCCCTTGCTGGAGCACGATGCGATGTACATGAAGGTCATCCTCGAACGGGTCCTGGGACGGCAGGTGGCGAAGCGCATGCGGCTGCAGGAGGAGGAGGCAACCTGACCTTCAAGACGGTGGCGGAATTTCTCGTCGGTCACATCGAAGCCGTCCTTCAGGGTGATTTCGAGGCGCCGTTGCAGGAGGCCCTTGCCCTCCTGGCTTCCGCCCCAAAGATCTTCGTCTACGGCGTCGGCCGGTCGGGCCTCGTGGGGAAGGCCTTCGCCATGCGCATGGTCCAGCTGGGCCTCCGGGTCTTCTTCATCGGGGAGACCATCACCCCGATTGTGGAGCCGGGGGATGTGGCGGTCATCGTCTCCCGCACAGGCGAGACCATGTCGGCCATCCAGACGGCCAACATCATCCGCCGGGTGGGCGGCCACGTCATCGCCGTCACCGCCCAGGAGAGAAGTAAGCTGGCGGGCGCCTCGAGCCTCGTCCTCGTGGTTACGGAACCTCGGGACCGCGAGGCAGCGCGTCACGCCCCCCTGGGAACCCTCTTCGAGGAATCCACCTTCCTTCTCTTAGACGTGCTGATCAGCCTCCTCATGGAGAAGCTGGGGCAGACCGAGGAGGACATGCGGGGCCGCCACGCCATCATGGTCTAACAGGGATTGTAAGGTTCCATAGTAGTGTTTGAGAAGGATTGATTTCGGGGGCGTGGTGACCGTCGCTGTCATCCGGCGGAGGCGCCGCCGAGGCGGGTCAAAGTCCGGTGGGAAGCGGAAGAGGGGGAAGAGGGGGAAGAGGAAGAGATAGCTCGGGGCTGGCCGGCAGCTGCCGGATTATCATCCACCCGATCCGGGTGGGAGTGGGGAAGCTTGATTAGCGGCCTGCGACTCCCTTCCCCGAATGGCCGATGAGTTCGTCGTCACCCCCTGGGACGTCAAGGGGGAAATCGACTACAATCGCCTCATCGATCGGTTCGGCACCCGCCCCCTCGAGGAGGATCTCCTCGAACGCCTACGGACACAGGCGGGCGATCTGCACCCCCTCCTGACGCGGGGCATCTTCTACTCCCACCGCGACTTGGATTGGATCTTGGATGAGTATGAGGGCGGCAACCCCTTCTACCTGTACACGGGCCGCGGTCCCTCCAGCGAGGTCCACGTGGGGCACCTGATGCCCTGGGTATTCACGAAGTGGTTGCAGGACACCTTGGGAGCCACCCTGTACTTCCAGCTCACCGACGACGAGAAGTTCCTCTTCCGGGGCTTCGACACCCTAGGCGAGTCCCACCAGGTCGGCGTGGAAAATGCCCTCGACATCATCGCCCTCGGCTTCGATCCCGCCAAGACGAAGATCTTCTTCGACTCGGATCTCATCCGCTGGATGTACCCCTTGGTCCTCCAGGTGGCCCGCCGAATCACCTTCTCCACCGTGAAGGCCGTCTTCGGGT
>JAJISK010000033.1 GCA_022848785.1 Thermoplasmatota archaeon | reverse complement strand
CGACCATCTCCATTTGTTCCCCAGCCATGATCACCTTCGAGCCTGGCTCGCGGATCAGCCCGATGAGCTAGGATTCGAGATCCCGCTTGCCGATCTGGTGAATCAGCTAACGCAGGCCTGAAATGGCCCGCCTGATCGGGGCGACCATGCTCACTCGGAGACCGTGGGTTGGAAGAGGCCGAATGGGTTGCCCTCCGGGTCGGTTAACGCCCGCCTCCTTGCCCCCGGGGGGGTTCGACCGTGCGGGTCCTTCGCCCGCGGGAGCATTTGCCGAGCCACGCCGCTTAACTGGCCAGAATCTGGGCGATCTCTTGAACGAGCCGAGGCTTGGGTGGGACTCCCACGGTCTTCGCGACTTGTTGGCCGCCCTTGAAGAAAATGAGGGTGGGGATGCTCTGGACGCCAAACTGGACGGCCAGGCTCGCGTTGTCGTCGACGTCTACCTTGACGAAGCGCATGTCCCCGTTGTACTTTTCTGCGAGCTCATCAATCACGGGGGCGAGGCGCCGGCAGGGGGCACACCAGTCGGCGTAGAAATCAACGAGAACAGGAATCTCCGACCGGAGGACGTCCGCCTCAAAGCTCTCGTCGCTCGCGTGGATGATAGAATCGGCCATACTGCATCCCTCCGTCCTAGCGAGTCCTCAGAAAGGTAACGGTCTGGTGGTGCATGCAGGACGGGGCACGATCCCCCGCCACCAGATACACCCCCGCCCCGGTTTCCTCCTCGTCGCAGGTCTCGCACCAGTAATATCCCGTTTCCTGAACCGGTCGATCGGTAAGCACCGTTGTCCTCATCACGCAACTCCATCCCAATCTAGCCAGGTCCCGTTATTTAGGTTCTACTCGTGGGAATCGGGGCATCCCGCTTCCATCGTCCTCTCGCCCGACACACGTTACGTTCCTCACCGAGCCCTGACCCGGTGCCCTCGCAATGAATCGATGGAACTGGCATGGCCCAGACATGCCGCAGGTAAACCCTTAAACTCGGGCGGCCGCGTATCTTTTGCGCGGATGGCCGAAACCCCGACAGTCGAGTCGTTAGGGGACCCGGTAGCGAATCCCGCGACCGTTGAGCATCGACACGCCAGCTGGCTCGAGCTGTTCTACGATCTAGTCTACGTCGTGGCGGTCGCCTTCTTGGCGTCCCGGCTCAGTCGGGACATCAGCCTGACCGGGTTTGCGGTCTTTGCGGGCCTTTTCATCCCAGTCTGGTGGTCGTGGGCGGGTCAGACGATTTTCGCGTCCCGCTTCGGGCGGGACACCCCCTTTCAGCGGAGTATGATGCTCCTCCAGATGGTCGGCGCAGCCGCGATGGCCATCCAGATCCCGGCCGCGACGGGCGCCAGTTCCGCCGGCTTCGCGGCGGCGTACGTCCTCACCCGGTCCACCCTCTTCATCCTCTACCTCCGGGCCCGAACGGAATACCCGGAGGCGAAAAACCTGAACACGGTTTTCCTGACTGGATACGGCCTGGGGGCCGCCCTGTGGCTTGTCTCCATCGCCGTCCCGCCGCCCCTCCGCTTCGTCTTGTGGGCGGCCGGCCTTGCCGTGGAATTCGGGACCTTCGTCCTGGCCCGGGGCGTCTCCCGCCGCTTCCCCGTCCACACCTCCCACCTCCCCGAGCGGTTTGGCCTCTTCACCATCATCGTCCTCGGCGAAACCATCCTGGCCATCTTCCTGGGCGCAGCCGACGTGAACTGGAATCCCCTCGCGGTCGTGGCGGCCCTCATCGGCTTCGGTCTCGCCGTGGCCATCTGGTGGAACTACTTCGGGTACGTGGACCGCGCTCCCCTCCAGTGTACCCTGGGGAACGGACACGCCTACACCCTCTTCCACCTGCCTATGGTCCTGGGGATCATCACCATGGGGGTGGGGATCGAACACATCGTGGTCGAGGCCTCCGAGGCCACGTTCTCTCTCAGCACCCTCTGGATCTTGGGTGGCGGGTTGGCGTTGTGGGTCGGCGCCTTCTATGGGCTTCAGTTCGTCACGTATCCACCGCGCGAACATCGTCGGCTGAACGCGGCGTATGGCCTGGCTTCCCTGGCCATCGTGCCCGCCGCCTTCCTGGGCGCGCCCCTGCATCCCGTCGCCGTGCTGGCCATATTCGGACTGGTCATGGGGGTCCTCACCTACGTGGAGGTGCAACGACGGGCTGCCGTCCCTTCCCGCGCCTACCTAACGGCGGCTGATTACCGCAAGCGTCCCCGGGGGCGCGAGGTGCGGGAGTATCGGGGCCGGGGCATCGTGATTCGTTACGACCCCCAGCTCTGCACCCACGCAGCCGAATGCCTTCGTGGCCTCCCGGATGTCTTTGACCTGCGGAACCGGCCATGGGTCGACCCGGACGGCGCGCCGGTGGAGGAGGTGATGGCGGTGATTCGAACCTGTCCGACCGGGGCCCTGAGCTACGAGATCGTGGGGGACGACTCGGAAACGGAGGCGGAGGGGTGACCGAGCACCTCCCGTCCTACCGCGCCGATGTCGTCGGGAGCATGCTGCGACCGCCGTATCTGATCGAGGCTCGGGAGAAGCACGCAGCAGGCAGGCTCTCCGAGGCCGCATTCAAGCGGATCGAGGATCGGGCCGTGGACGAGTGCGTGGCCATCCAAGAACGGGTGGGCCTCGACGTCGTCACCGACGGGGAAATGCGGCGGAGCGTGTTCGCCAGCCAGCTCGTCCAGGCGACGGAGGGGTTCGAACCCGTGGAGGGGAACACCGTCGACTGGTTCACCCTCGAGGGGATGAAGGAGACCAGCACGGTGACGGTCGGCTTGGTTCGGCGGATCAAGCGCCGACGTCATCTCTCCACGGAGGAGTTCGTCTACCTGCGAAATCGGACGGACCGGGCCATCAAGGTCACCATCCCGAGTCCCACCATGTTCGCCTACTACTGGGTCCCCGGCGTCTCCGACGAGGCCTACTCGTCCGCCGAGGCGTATCTCGAGGACGTGACGCGCATCCTTCGGGACGAGGTCGCCGAGCTGGTCCGGTTAGGTGCGGGGTACATCCAGGTGGACGCACCGGAGTTCGGGATGCTGCTGGATCCACACCAACAGCGATGGTTTGGGGAGAAGGGGTTCACGGCCGACCAGATGGTTCGCGACGGGGTGGATATGATCAACCGGGTCGTGGACGGACACCCTCGTGTGACCTTCGCCCTCCACATCTGCCGGGGGAACGACGCCAGCCGGTACATGGCCAAGGGGAGCTACGCCGCCTTGGCGAGGGAAATCTTCCCTCGCGTCCACGTTCAACGTCTCCTGCTGGAATACGACGACGAGCGGTCGGGGGATTTCGAGCCCCTGCGGGAGGTTCCCGAGGACAAGGTCGTGGTGCTCGGCCTACTCACGACGAAGTGGCACCGCGAGGAAACGGCAGGCACGCTCGTTGACCGGATTGAGGAGGCCTCCCAATACGTACCCCTCGAGCGGTTGGCGGTAAGCACCCAGTGTGGCTTCGCGTCCGTGGCCCAGGGAAACACGATCTCACGCGAGACGCAAGAGCGCAAGTTGGGGCTGGTCGCAGAGGTCGCTCGCAAGGTGTGGGGGTCTTCCTCCCGCAGGTAACTGGCACGCTGGTTGAAGGTGAAATCGACCGTGGCGGAGCACCGGACAAAGGCCGAGCGTGGCTGTTGTCCGGCGTTCTGGCGGGGTGACCCGTCGGGCACAAGTCTCATAGAGGTTGAATAGCTCGTGCGGTTCGATTCCAGGAGGCGGAGACCAATGGGTGAGGAGGAGAAGTTCACGAACGCGGTGACCCACCGCAAGCTCGCCGTTGAGCTGTTCAATCACACATGGGACCTCATGGAGAAGAAGAACAGGACGAAGGAGGAGGACGAGCGGATGGTCCACGCTGCCCACGCCTCCCGGTTCCACTGGGGCGAGGTAGGCGAACCGCTCAACCTCGCCGTCGGGGAATGGCAAATCGCCCGCGTGTACTCCACCCTAAGGCGCCCTTCCCCCGCCCTCCGACACGCGAGGCGGTGTCTCGAGATCATTGAGGAGAACGGGATTACCGGCTTCTACCGCGCCTCCGCCTACGAGGGCCTGGCTAAGGCCTACAGCGTCGCCGGCGAGAGGGAGAAAAGCGAGGAATACATTGAGCTCGCTAAGGCCGAGGGCAGGCGCATCACGGACGAGGAGGAGAGGAAGGTCCTCTTTGACCAGCTGGCGGAAATCCCCGAGTACGGCTGAGGGCCTGTCGCTGGGGGCCTACAGGTCAACCAGAACATCGTCCCCTCGGGTGGTGACCGGATAGACTAGCAACGGAGGGATCGGGCGCACCCACTCGCTCTCCCCTGTCTCCAGGTTCCACACGCTTCCGTGTCCGGCACAGGTTACGTGGCTCCGCTCGAGGGTCCCCTCGGCCATTCCCAAGCCGGATGTCTATTGCATGCTATAGAAAGCTATAACATGCGGGGGATACGTATTGGGGTACGTGCCGACGACCACCATCCAGCTGAGCCAGGAGATGAAGAAGACCCTCGAGGGCATGAAGCTTCATCCCCGCGAGACCTATGAAGAGGTTCTGGAGAGGCTGCTCGAGGATCTCCGCGAATTGAGCGACCAGACCAAGGAAGAGATTGAGCGGGCAGTCCGCGAAATCAAGGCAGGGAAATATCAGACACATGATCAGCTCAAGGCTGAGTTGGGCTTTTGATTGTCTTCGAGATCATCTGGTCGGACTCGGCCACGAGGCAGCTGAAGAAACTCGATCGAACAGTGGCCCGCAGGATCTTCGCAAGGGTCGGCGACCTCCAGGAGAACCCCTTTCCGCACGTCCGAAGGCTTGTGAACTCGTCGTATTATCGCCTCCGGGTAGGCGATTATCGAGTCATCATGGACATCGAGCGCGACGTCCTGCGGATTCTCGTCCTGAAGGTGGGACATCGCGGGTCGATCTACGGAAGGTGACTCGGCAGCAGCACCGCGCTTCCTACGACCTAAGCCTTCTGCCCGAGGACGTAGAAAGTTCTCTCGGGCTCTCCTTGGAACTCCTCCTCTTCGATGGAGGCACTCAGAACTTCGAACCCCACCTCCGCGAGCATCTGCCGATATTCCTCCGGACCGTAGTGCGACCAATGCATCCTGACGCCGAACGGCTTGTACTCTTCCGTGCCAACCCAGGAGTCCGAGCCCAGAGTGACGAGAAGGAGCCCTCCTCTCCTCAGCATTCTGTGAAACCCCCCGAGGAGTTCCTGGTGCTCCTCCCGCGGGACGTGGATGATGGCGTAGAAGGAGACGACGGCATCGAAGGTCCCCGCGGGGAAGGACAGCCGCGTCATGTCTGCCTTCAGGAAGGAAGCCTCTGGGATGAGGGTTCGAGCGCGTTCAACCTGCCGTGACGAGATGTCGACGCCCGTGACATCGTGGCGCTCCGCGAGCACCTTGGTGATCGGAATTCCTGAGCCGCAGCCGGCGTCTAGTATCTTCGAGTCCGGCCTAAGCCGCTTCAGAAGGAGCCTGACATAAGTCTCGTTCCGTTGCTTCATCTCCCGTCGGGCGTCGGTGTAGGCCTCGGCGATGCGATCGTAGCCTTCTTCCACGATCCGTTTCTCTTCGCTCATTCCCATCGGCCATGCTGAATGGGGCTGCCCGGATTTAACCGAGAGATACGGACTGATTCAGAGTTCGCGGACCGCAGAATACATACGCCGCATTCTCTCTGCGGGGACCAGCGACGGATGGGACCGATTCGGGAGGGGCTCGAGAAATGCGGGTCAGCGAATGTGTGGGATGCCTTGAGTTTCCATGTGCTGATGTGAACCACGAGAGTTACATCGTTACGGACGTGGAAGTGAAACCTGAAAGTATCTCGATCATAATGATCTCGGAAGCTGCCCCGGCGGATGCTGGCGACTACTACTACGCCGGTGGGGAGTCGTTGTTTGAGCAGACCACCGTCCAAGCGTTCAGCGAGGCCGGTGCCGATGTCTCGTCCATTGAGGACGTCCTCGATTTGGGCGTGCACCTCACGACTGCCGTGAAGTGCGGAAAGACAGGATATGGAATCAAGGCAGGCACCGTCAAGGAATGCTCTCACATCCTGGAGAAGGAACTTGCCCTGTTTCCTGAGGTGAAGGTGTACATGCTGATGGGAGACATCGCGATTAGGGCCCTCAATTACATCGCAAAGAGGGCTGGTGAGGAGAGAGTGGTTCCCGCTGGCGCTACCTACAAGATCCGTGGGGTGGAATACTTCTTCCGAGAGAAGAGGGTCTTTCCATCGTATCTGCAAGCAGGCCCCAGCTTCTTCATCGAGAAGAGCAAGCGAAGGATGATTGCGGAAGACATTGCTGCCGCGTTGCGTCTCGTGAAGTGAACAGCGGTCCTCGCTGGTCGGAAGGTGATGGGGCTGCCCGGATTTGAACCGGGGTCACGGACTCCCAAAGCCCGAAGGATCGGCCAAGCTACCCTACAGCCCCAGAATGCGAGGACGATGCGGGGAGGGCATAAAGCCATCGCCAAGAGGGCGCCTTCGCCTCGCCGTGTGCAAAAGCCAACCGTCAGGGGATACGCGATGGCGATGCCTTGACTCTCTCCACCTCTGCCTGAAGGAGATGGAATAGCGCCGCTACAAGCATGGCTCCCCACCCTTCCAGATGCAGTTGAAGCAGGCAATCGCCTTGGACGCCCTTTTTGATGACCTGGGTAACCCTGGCGCCCGTTCAGCCCGCCTGATCTTGCTTCGCCAGGTCCTTCACGGCGAGGTCCACCGCCTCATGACTGGACCGGTATGGCCGCCATCCGAGGGCCTTGAGCCGCCGGATGTCCAACCACATGTCTCGCACGTCTCCTCGCCAACCGCGGCCCTCGTCGACCCCTCCCGTCCAACGATAGCGGACCCCCTCAAGGCCCAGTGCCCCCGACACGGCGTCGGCCAGCTCCTCAACGTTGATCTGGTCCTCGGTCCCTACGTTGTAGACCTCGCAGCCTTCCTGGCTGGCCTCCCAGGCCGCCAACATGCCCGCGATGGCGTCGTCCACGTACACATACGACTTCCTCGTGCCGGGCCTCCGGCCCAGGATCTCCAGCTCCTCGCGATTGTCTTGGAGCTTCGCGAAGAGGTCGTACACGACGCCATGTGTCGCCCGACCGCCGACGATGTTGGCGAACCGATACACGACGGCCTGGAGGCCGAAGGTGTGACTGAAGGCGGAGATCAACGCCTCGCCGGCCAGTTTGGAGGCGCCGTAGAGGGACAGCGGGGCCATCGGAGCGTAGTCCTCCGGCGTGGGCACCGTTCTTGCTTCTCCGTAGACCGTCGAGGTCGAGGCAAAGCCAAGCCGGGAGGTATCCGTCCGCCGCATTGCCTCGAGCAGGCGATAGGTCGCCCGGATGTTCTGGTCCACGTCCCTCCGGGTGTCCGTCAGCGCCGTTCGTACGTCCTGGCTGGCCGCCAAGTGGAAGACCTCGCCACACCCGTCGAGGTAATCGTCGATGGAGCTGCCGAGGAGGTCGCCCTCCACGAACTCGAAACCGTCCTGACCCTCGAAGGCAGCCAGGTTGGCGCGGCTCCCCGTGGAGAGATTGTCCACGACCCGCACCGTGTTGCCCTGATGCAAGAGCACTTCGACCAGATGACTGCCCACATATCCCGCTCCCCCCGTCACCAGGATCCGCCTTCCCGTCACCGGGCTTCCTCCCTCCGGGTGAGATGGCCCGCCAGCACGTCGGCCGCACGGCCTCGATGGGAGACGGCGTTCTTCTCGGCGTGGGTCATCTGGGCAAAGGTCCGGGAGGCCCCTTCGGGGACGAAGATGGGATCGAATCCGAATCCTTCGCTTCCCCGGGACTCCTGCGCGATGGTCCCCTCAATCTTCCCTACGAAGAGATGATTCTCCCCGCCCTTCCGGAGACCGAGAACCGTCTGGAAGGTGGCTCCCCGATCGGGGACGCCCTCCAGCAGACGCAGGATGCCCCCGCATCCCAGGGTCCGGTACACGAATGAGGAATAGACGCCGGGAAAGCCCGCGAGACCCCGTACAAAGAGGCCGGAATCGTCCACCACCAGCTCGTCCCCGTAGACGGGGGCAAGCCAGCCCAAGGCGGCGTTGACGACGTCCTCGAGCCGATCCGCTTGGATCTCCGGGTATTCCGTCCGAAGCAAGTCCAGCTCGACGCCTCGCCCCTCGAGGCGCAACGAGACCTCCCGGAATTTCGCCTCGTTCGAGGTCACGAAGCGCGTTGATACCGCCCCCGCCTCTCGATCTCCTCCGCCTTGGCAACCACCTCGTCCGCCCGGGGATAGATGGATCGGTATCCCTCCAAGACGGCAGCGAGAAGTTCCGTATCCCCGGAATGGGCGCTTCGCAGGGCCTCCTGGAACAGATGGAAGTCCACGCCCTTGGCCTCCAGCTCGGGGCTTCGCTCCCCCATTCCGAAGTCGAAAAGAACAACCTCCCCCTCACGCCGAATCATATTGGAGGTGGTCAGGTCCCCGTGGATCACATCCCCGCCGTGGAGCCGGCCGATGACCTCGCCTAGGAGCCGACCCAGCTCCCTTCGGTCCTCCTCCCGGTCCTCCAGCGCCTCCTTCATGAGGGAGCCCTCGACGTACTCCATGACCAACCGGTTCTCCTCGGGGTCCACGTCGTACAGGATGGGCACGGAAACTCCGAGACGGCGCGCCTCCCGGAAGAGCCGGGCCTCCGTTCGGATTCGCGCCTTTCGCAGGTCCCCGTCAAGGGCGGGGTGCCGATACGCCTTCGGAACCCGATGCTTCTCGACCGCCGGTCGCCCTCGCCACTCGGTCCGCCGGATGAGGGCCTCGGCGCCCCGGTGGAGAAGCACGGGGCGACTCATGCTGGCCTCCGTAGAAAAACGTTCTCACCTCGGCTGCGACATCCCAGGAAGATCGGGGACGGAAGGTTCGGGGCAGGCGAGCGCGCACCGACGGCCGGAGAATCCGGTCGTCGAGGATGACAACGGCGGCCACATCGTCCTCCCCGCGAATGCACCGACCGGCGCATTGGACCGCCCGGTTGAGGGCCGGGTAGAGGTAGGCGTACTCGTACCCGCGCCGCCGGCCGAAGCGACTTGCGTAGAAGGAGCGTAGGGCCTCCACGCGCAGGTCGGGAGGGTTCACCGACAAGCCTGCCACAATCACCCCCTTCAACAAGTTGCCGGGGTAGTCAATGCCCTCGGAGAGCGAGCCTCCCTGGACCGCCATGAGGAGATAACCGTCCGTCTCTCGCCCGGCTCGGAGCATCTCCAGGAGGTCCTCCTTCACGGCCTTCGACTGGCCGCGGTGCTCCCAGAGCAGACGCTTCCGAAGGGGGAAGGACCGGAGGGCCTCACCAATCTGGCGTCCGACCGCGTAGGAGGGAAAGAAGGCCGCCACGTTGCCCGGTATCACCCGACAGACGCGGGCAATCTCCCGCGCGCACGGACGGAAC
>JAJISK010000032.1 GCA_022848785.1 Thermoplasmatota archaeon | reverse complement strand
GTGACAAACCTCTCACGTGATTGGACAAGTATTCGCAACGGTCAAGGTTTCCGACCGATCTCATTCTCCTTTCGCCTTGCAATCAGGGCAGACCAGAATCGTCTCTCCGCCCCTTTCCGCGAGGTAGAGGTGGGCTACCAAGTTCCCGCACGAATGACATATGATCGCGGGTCGTGCTTTTGCCATCGTAAACCTTGTCGTCCGCACCGATAATGGTGTCCGTGATATATGAGCAGGGGGCCGGCTCGCGCCTTTCGAAGCCCTGAAGCCTCCGCGAGGTTGATACTTCCTCTAAAGAATGTCAAGGAAGGTGCCAATCGGAGTGGCAGGGAGCTAGGGATTGAAGGACTCCCGAGCCGAAACGGGCTTCAGACGGCGGACTCCGGGACCGACTCCGTCATGATCTCCCGTGCCATGCTCAGGGAGGCGCGGGCCGCCTCCGGCTTCCCGGCGTCCAGGAACACGCGTGCCTTGACCCACCAGAGACCGGGATATCGAGGATCTAGGGCCGTCAGACGGATAAGACACTCCAGGGCCTCTTCAAGCTGGCCACTCACGGCGAGATAGGCGGCCAGAGTGAAAAGCGCATCCGGGTCGTCTTCATTCCCCTCGAGACTCTTCCGTGCGCGATCGACCCTGCTCTCGAGGCTTTCCCCCTCTTCCTTCAGTTCCTGGCCACAGCCGTGGCACCAGGGTTCTCCCACCTCCAGGAGGGTGTTGCACTCGGGACAGGGCATTGTCTGGTGGGGATCGAGCTCTTGACGGAGCTGTGCCAGGGGATCCCAATTGGCTCCCACGGTCCGTTCCTGGCCGGGCGTGTCCGAGGGTGTGGAATCCCGGGGGCCGTCACGGGTCTCCTGAACCAGGAGCTGCAGGAGCTGCGAGGTCGTTCCGTCCTCAGCGGCCGATTCCGGTGGAGAAGGATCCCCGGTTTCCAAAGCGGGAACGTAGTCTCCGTGGAGCAGACGATGTATCGCGGCCAGAATCGCCTCTTCGCTCTTCCTTTCGTTCACGACTTTGATGGAGGCTCGAAAGGCCTTCGACGCTCGTCTCCGTCTCCCCAACGCCAGGTAAACCGTCGCGGCCTCCATCCAGAGATCCGGATTGCCGGAGTCGGTCTTCAGACTGTCCAACAACTCGGAAAGCTGCCTCTCGTACGCCGCCGCCTCCTCGTTCTCGGGCGGACTCTTGTCTTCCTCCCGTTCCTGGAGGCCGGGCATCGATCGGTCGTGGCGGGAAGGACGACTTGATGGTTCACTCCCCATTATCAGAGGGGGGAGTTAGCGTCTAGCCTGGATCAGATGAGGGCTGGAATGGGGTTGGGAAGCCCCCAACCCAGGAACAAGAGGACAGCGTAGACCAGGCTAAGGAGGGCCGCGGCGACGGTGACCGCCCGACGGACTCCCTCCTTCCGCCATCGAAGGAGGGGGTAGCTCATCCCCACACCGAACAGGATCATGCCCACGACAACTCCGATGGTAAAGGCCGTTACGCTGACCAGAAGGCCCCCCAGGGATGTCACGCCGAGGGCAACGACCAGCAGCAAGAGGAGCTCATCGTTGCTCGCCGCTCCGTGGACCACGCCGATGGAGAACATGGCCCCATTGGCGCCATGCTTGCCGGCGTGCGTGTGCATATGGCGGTGACGGAACAGCCCGTGCCAGTGCTCGTGCACGTGAAGGACGTTGAACTCCCAGAGAAGGGCGAGGACGCCAATGACCACGAGCATGACCACGACGAGGATCTCCATGACGGCGAGCAGCTCGGTGAGGAAGACTTCGCGAAAGGCAAAAAGAAGAACCGCGAGGGTCGCGGCGGTCACCATGTGGCCGAGGGCCCAGCTCAAGCTGAGAACGGAGGTCTTCTTCAGCCCCTTGCTCCGTGCGATGAGGTTGGAGACGGCAACGACGTGGTCGGGGTCGTAGGCGTGCTTGAACCCCAGAGCGATTGCGAGTCCAAGGAGAAAGAGAAACTCGTAGCCCATGGGTGCCTCCGGTCTAGGACCTTCCCTCGACCTCCGTGTTATTGTTCGCGGACGGCTTAAGGATTGGCCTGGCGTCGGAAACCGCCCGTTGGACCCATGGCGAGGACCACGCGAAGGCCCATCCCGAGATCCTCGAACGGGGATGGACTTCGGGGCTCCGAACAAAAGAGCGAATCGCCGGCCTAAGGACCTAGGGAATTCCCGGGTCAGCCCTCGGGTCCAAGCGTCTCCAGGAGGCCTTGCGCCGCTTCCCGAGGACTCGCCTCTTTCTGTAACACGCGGTCGACCCAGTCAGAAAACGCCCTTCCCGAACGCAGCGCGAGTCCGCGAGCCTGGATGGACTCAGCCAGGGCCCCCAGGATCTCCCGCTCAATCCGAGTCCGCCGTTTCGTCTCCAGCTGACCGGATTCGGCCAGGTGCGCGAAATGTGCCTCAACTTGGTCCACGATCTCCGCGACGCCTTCGTCCCTGAGGCCTGACGCAAGGAGGACCGGGGGAACCCAACCCGTCTCTTCCCCCATCCCCACCATGACCTCGAGGTCTGCCGCCACCGCCTCCGCGCCCCCCCGATCCGCCTTGTTGACCACGAACAAGTCCGCGACCTCGAAAATCCCAGCCTTGAACGCCTGGACGTCGTCCCCGGTCCCCGGCATCAACAGGACGACCATGGTGTGGGTGAGGGCGGCCACCTCCACGTCCGTCTGGCCCACGCCCGCGGTCTCGACAATGATGACGTCGCTCCCGAAGGCGTCCAACACGTTGATGGCGTCCGAGGTGGCCGCCGAAACGCCTCCCAGTCGACCTCGAGTCCCCATGGACCGGATGAAGACACCCTCGTCCGCCGTCAGGTCCCCCATGCGGACCCGGTCCCCGAGGAGTGCGCCCCCGGTGAGGGGTGAGGTGGGATCGACGGCGATGATGCCGACCGTCTCCCCTCGGCGTCGGAAGACCTGGGCCAGCCGATAGATCAGCGTGCTCTTCCCCGAACCCGGCGGGCCGCTGACGGCGACGGTCTGGGCCTTGCCGGTCTCCTTGTAGATGGCTCGGATGACCTCCGTCGCTTCCTCGTCCCCGTCCTCGATGAGGGAGATGAGCTTCGCGGCGGCCCGCTTATCCCCCGCGAGGAGGTCCTCCATCAGGGACATGCCGCTACTTCCCCACGTGCCCCTCGATGTAGGCGACCACTTCCTTCAGGAAGGTGCCGGGGCCGAAGATCTTGTCAATGCCTGCCTCTTTGAGCGAGACGACGTCGTCGGGCGGGATGATGCCGCCGCCGATGACCAGGACGTTCTCCATCCCCCGCTCCCGGAGGAGCTCGGCGACCCGAGGAAAGAGGGTCATGTGGGCCCCCGAGAGGGAACTGAGGCCGACCGCGTCCACATCCTCCTGGATGGCGGCCTCCACGATGTCCTCGGGGGTCTGGTGAAGCCCCGTGTAAATCACCTCCATCCCGGCGTCTCGGAGGCCTCGGGCGATGACCTTCGCCCCTCGATCGTGACCGTCCAGCCCCGGTTTTGCCACGAGTACCCGGATCTTTCCCAAGCCATCACCTAGTAGATGAGGGGCTCCTCGTAGACTCCGAAGACTTCCTTGAGCGTCGAGACTGTCTCGCTCAAGGTGACCCCGGCCTTCACGCCCTCCAAGATGAGAGGCATCAGGTTGGCGTCCCCTTCGGCCCCCTTCCGCAAGGCCGTGAGCGTCCGTTCGACCTTCATCGAATCCCGATCCTCTCGAAGGCGCTCCAGGCGTCGCAGCTGCCGGCGTTCTGCCTTCTTGTCGATTCGGAGATACTCGACCCCCTCCGGCTCCTCGACGGTGAAGGCGTTGACCCCGACGATTTTCCGGTCTCCCTTCTCGATCTCCCGTTGGTATCGGTACGCGGCCCGGGCGATCTCCCGCTGGTAGAAGCCCCGCCTGATGGCGGGGATCACACCGCCGATCTCCTCGATCCGGCCGAAGTAGCGGTAGGCCTCCTCCTCCATGTGGTCCGTCATCCACTCCACGTAGTAGGAGCCGCCCAAGGGATCCGCCGTGTTCACGACCCCGCTCTCGTGGGCCAAGACCTGCTGGGTCCGGAGGGCGATGCGAACGGCCCGCTCCGTGGGAACGGCCCACGCCTCGTCCATGGAGTTCGTGTGGAGGGACTGGGTCCCCCCCAAGATGGCCGCGAGGGCCTGGATGGTCACCCGCACGATGTTGATCTCCGGTTGCTGGGCCGTGAGGGAAACACCCGCTGTCTGGGTGTGAAAACGCATCCACCATGACCGCGGCTCCTTCGCGCCGAAGGTGTCCCGCATCTCCCGGGCCCAGATGCGACGGGCGGCCCGGTATTTCGCGATCTCTTCGAACAGGTCGTTGTGCGCGTTGAAGAAGAAGGAGAGGCGCGGGGCGAAGGCGTCGACGTCCAGCCCGCGCTCGAGGCCCCACTTGACGTACTCGAAGCCGTTGGAGAGGGTGAAGGCGAGCTCCTGAATCGCGGTAGATCCCGCTTCGCGGATGTGATACCCGCTGATGCTGACGGGATTCCACAACGGCAGCTCCTTGACCCCGTACTCGATCGTGTCCACCACGAGCCGCATGTGGGGCTCGGGGGGGAAAATCCACTCCTTCTGGGCCTGGTACTCCTTCAAGATGTCGTTCTGGAGCGTGCCCCGGAGCACGGCAGGCGCGACGCCCCGACCTTCGGCCATGGCAATGTACATGGCCCACAGGACCGCAGCGGGCCCGTTGATGGTCATGGAGGTGCTGACCTGGTCCACGGGGATCCCCTCGAACAGGATCTCCATGTCCCGAAGGGAGGAGACGGCGACTCCACAGATGCCGAACTCCCCCTGGGCCTCCCGGTCGTCGGTGTCCAGACCGTAGAGGGTGGGCATGTCGACGGCCACGCTCAGGCCCGTCTCCCCGTGCTCCAAGAGGTATTGGTAGCGGATGTTCGTGTCCTCGCAGTCCCCGTGCCCGGCGAATTGCCGCATCGTCCAGAGGCGTCCGCGATACATGGTGGGATGGACACCCCGGGTGAAGGGGTACTCGCCGGGAAAGCCCAGGTCCTTCAGGTAATCGAGATCCGGGACGTCAAGGGGGGTGTAGAGCCGTCCCACCTCTTCGCTCGATGTGGTGAGAAAGTGTTCCTTTCGTTCCGGCCGCGACCGGAGGGAGGCCGCGAGGTCCTCCTTCTCCCACGCCTCACGGGCCGCCTCGATATCCTTCCGGCTACGAGAATCGAGCATGATGACCCGGAGTTCCATTCTAGGGTCCGAGTCTATTTTTATCTTCCGATGAAGTCGGGCGCGGAGACCGGCTTCTCCTCCTCGGACTCGTCCACGGTCACCTGCCGGGCGGACATCCCCCGCTCGTAGGCTTCGTGAATCAAGACCTCGAAGGCCTTTCCCACGTTCTTCCCGGTCTTGGCGCTGGTGTAGAAGAGAGTGGCGTTCCACCCCTTGGCGAAGTCCTTGACCGCCTTCTTCGTGACGTTCGCCTCCTTCTTCAGGTCCTCCTTGTTGGCGAGGATCACGATAGGAACCGTCCCGACGGCGTTGGTCACGCCCTCGAGCCATCCGTGCAGGGCTTCCAAGGTAGCCTTTCGGGTGGTGTCCAGGACGGCGAAGACCCCGTTCGCGCGGTAGAAATAGGCGTCTCGGAGGAGGTCCATGAACCCCTTCCGGCCCATGATGTCCCAGATGACCGCGTCCACGACGGCAGGCTCCCCCTCGGCTCCCTCCAGCTCGACCGTTTTCTTGCTGATCAGGGTCCCGATGGTCCGAATGTAGTCGTCCTCGTACTTGTCGGCGACGTACCGGTGGATCAGACTGGTCTTCCCCACGGCCTCCTCCCCGACGGCACAGATTTTCATCTTCATCCGGGGTTTCGGGTCCTCCAGCATGCGCATTCCGTGCCCTG
Source organism: Thermoplasmatota archaeon (assembly GCA_022848785.1). The sequence goes on along the minus strand of JAJISK010000032.1, from coordinate 3,691 downwards.
GGCTGGCTTTAAAACCCAGCGGACAGATTATCCGAATTGAGAGCCTAGATGGCCTTGAAGTGGAGGATGTCCAGGAAGGAGCCCTTCCGCAGGCCCCGAGGTAGGAACACCACCTCCACCTCCATGCCCCGGTACACGTCTTCCTCCGGCAGGTCCACGACGTGGATGAGGCCCCCGGTGGCCCCGGGGAAGCGGACCATGGCCAGGACCTTCGGCCGAGTCAGCCGCTCCCCCTTCTCGTCCACGTACGCCACCGTGATCGCGTCGACCCGGCCCTTGTTGGGAATCTCTTCCCACTCGTTGAGTTCCGAGAAGCAGGTCTCGCAGTAGAGGCGGGGCGGGAGGTAGGTCACGTCGCACTCGGGGCAGTAGGTGCCCATGAGCCGTTCGTTGTCCCGGATCTCCCGGAAGAAGCGGTCCCCGGCGACGCCCGCCGTGTAGACGTAGAGGGCTTCCATGTCCCCCTCCCAGCGCCGGTACTTCTCGCCCACCATCTCCCCCCTCAGACCGGCTTAAAGTAGCAGATGTCCGTGACGGCCCCCGTCCGGTCCTTCTTCGGTTTCCATACGGCCTTCACCCGCATGCCGATGGCCAGATCCTTCTCCTCCACCTCGCCCAAGAAGTGCATGAAACCCATGCGCTCCGAGGCCCCGTCGATGGAGATGACCCCCACGTAAACGGGCTCCTCCAGTCTCCGGGCGTCCGTATCCAGGTAGGACACGGAGTAGGTCTCCACCTTCCCCGTGTTCTTCAGCCGGACGAACTCCCCCGCGCGGACGAAGTGCTCCTGGCAGAAGGATCGAGGCGGGAAGAACACCGTGTCGTCGACGGTGCATTTCCGCCCGACGAGGTGGCCTTCCTGGAGCTCCTCCAGGAATCGACCGATGGATTCGCCCGCGCTCCAGGCGTATTTCGCCTCGGGCCGCCACTCCGCGGTCGCCACGCGGCCCTCCGCGATGTCGGCGGCCGTCAGCGGGGTCCCGGGCCACTTCCGTCCCATCGTCTCACGCCCTCATGACCATCACGCTGGAAAACTGCATGAGGTCTCCCCAGGCCTGGCACACCCCGACCTGGGGGCTCCCGGGGACCTGTCGGCGACCCGCCTTTCCCGCCAGCTGCCAGTAGATCTCCCCCGTCTTGATCCCCATCGTAGCCGCGATGGGGTTGCCGACGCCCATCAGCCCCCCGGAGGGGCAGGTCGGGAGTTCTCCGTCCCGCTGGGTCACCCCTTCCCGGGTCAGGGTGGGTGCCTCCCCCTTGTCCGCCAGGAGGAGGCCCTCCAGGTGGTGGAGCTCCTTGTAGTCGAAGGGGTCATAGGGCTCCACCACGTCCACCTCCTTCCGCGGGTTCTCGATCTTGGCCATGCCGTAGGCTTGCTTTGCGGCCCGGGCGAGATACTCGGGGAAGGCAAGGTCGCGATTCGTCCACATCGTGGAGTCGATGCACCACCCCACCCCCGAGATCCACACCGGGGTCTCGCTCACCCGCCGAGCTACCTCCTCGCTGGCGAGCACGAGGGCCGACGCGCCGTCGCTCGGAGGGCTGATGTCCAGTCGCTGGACCGGCCAGGCCATGACCTCCGAGTTGAGGACATCGTCCACGGTGATGTTGGGGTCCGCGAGCTGTGCGGCGGGATGGTCCACCGCGTTTCGCTTGTTCTTCACGGCGACCCGCGCGATGTCCGCCTTCTCGATGCCATAGACCGTCATGTAGCGGTTCATCTCCATGGCGAAGATCCACACCAGGTTGGGATTCAAGGGGCGGTCGAGGATCGGATCCCAGATGTTTGCGAAGGCGTACTGGGGGTGCGGGGTGATGGAGGACATCTTCTCCTCGTTCACCACGAGAACCACGTCCGCCAGGCCGGAGGCCACGTGCCACCACCCCGCGATCGGGGAAAAGCACCCGGTCCCGCCGCCCGTGTAGACGCGCATGTAGGGCTTCCGTACGCCCCCGGCCCCGTCCAGGAGGTATTCGCCCTTCATGTGGACCCCGTCGAAGGCGTCGGGGGCGGACCCGGTGACCACCGCATCGACCTGGTCGATCCCCAGGCCGGCTTCCTCGAGGGCCGCCTGGGCGGCCTGGAAGGCCATCTCCTTCCCCGTCTCCAGTAGGCGACGGCGGAAGAGCGTCATGCCCGCCCCGATGACCGCCACCTTTCGCACGTTACGCCTCCAACACCGCGACGCAGCCGGTCGCGGTCGGGATCCCTCTCCACGACTGGGCCACGCCGAGGGTCGCTCCGTCCACCTGATGTTCCCCCGCTCGGCCCTGGAGCTGGCGGACGATCTCCATCACGCGGAAGAGACCGCTGGCCTCCAAGAGATTACCCACGCCGAGGGACCCCCCCGAGGGGTTCGCCGGGAGGTCGCCCTTCATCTCATAGAAACCCTCGCGAAGTAAGGCACCCGCGCGGTTCCCCCCCGCCAGACCGAGCGCCTCGAGGTGCTGCAGCTCTTTGTAGGCGAAGCGGTCGTCCACCTCCGCCACGTCCACGCGGCGACGAGGTCGATCGATGTCTGCCATGCGATAGGCCTGTTCTGCGGCCCACCGGGCGTATCGCGCCTCGGCGAGGGACCGGGTCTCCAACCACGGGCTGTCGGAGGACCACCCGATGCCTCGGATCCAGATGGGTTGGTCCGTCAATTCCTTCGCCTTCTCGGCCGAGGCCAGGACGAGGACGATGGAACCATCGGCGAGAGGACTGATCTCGGCGGTCTTGAGAGGGCGGAAGAGAACTTCCGAATCCATAACTTCCTGCACAGATGTCTGCCCGCCGAAACTTGCCGCTTCGTGATGTCGGGCGTTTTCCCGGTTCTTGCGCACGACCTCCGCGCAGTCCTCCTCCGTGTTCTCATGGTCCTCGAGGAAGGCATCCATCTCCAAACCAGCCAGGAAGTGCGGATGGGCGTTGAGCGGTCGGTTGAAAATAGGGTCGAAGGCGAAGGTCAGGATGCCCTCGTAGGTGAGGATGTCCGAGGCCTTGCTGTGAGATTCGACGACCACCACATCATAGTGGCCAGTCTTGATGAGCATGAAGGCATTGGCAACCCCGTTCAGGCCATCGCCGGAGACGGTGAAGAGGGGCCGGAGGGCACCGCCCAGCTGGTCCGGGGCGCCCTCGTCGCTGATGGACCAGCCCGCCCAATAGTCCTCCTCGCAGACGACAAAACTGTCCACGTCTTTCCTCGGATCGACGCCGGCGTCTTCGTAGGCCTTCAGGGCCGCCTCGAACGTCAGCTCCTTGAAAGAGTAATGAGGGGTCTCCCGCGGGAAGCCCTCGTAGCCGATGCCGACCACCGCGACGTTGGTTAACGCACCCCCTCCGAAACGCCTCCTCAGGATTTCGCCTACAGTTAAAAGCTTCCCTCAAGGACCCGGTGACACCAAGCGGAAACGCCGAAGTGAAGGCTTAGACGATCTCCTCCAGTATGATCCGGACTAACTTCCATTCAGAAGTGTGCGTGTTCTTGTAGAGAATCGCGTGAATGTAGCCTTCAACCGTCGAGGGAATCTTCCCTCCAATTTGCTTTGTTGCTGAAACCGTTACATCAACCAACCACCATTTTGATTCTCGTTTTGCAAGTAGGTCCCAATATGAGGATGGGGAGAATGCGTTCAAATCGTGAATCTCTGAGAACCCGTTCCTCCTCAGGAAGCCGGCAGCCTCTTTTTCGGCTTTCTTCCATTC
>JAJISK010000031.1 GCA_022848785.1 Thermoplasmatota archaeon | reverse complement strand
GCGGCATGGCCTCGCGATGGTTACCCTCGAGGTCATCCTCGTGACGACCCTAAGCCCCAACACCAAGCTCGCAGCGTTTACAGCCTGGACTACCGGGGTATCTAATCCCGTTTGCGCCCCAGGCCTTCGTCCCTTACCGTCGGATCCGTTCTAGCGAGACGCCTTCGCAACCGGTAGTCCTCCCAGGATTACAGGATTTTACCCCTACCCCGGGAGTACCTCTCGCCTCACCCGGTCCCAAGCCTCGCAGTGTCCTCGGAAGTCGAACCGTTAAGCGGCCCGATTTACCCAAGGATTTACGAGGCCGGCTGCGGACGCTTTAGGCTCAGTAATAACGACCACCACTCAAGGCGCGGGTGTTACCGCGGCGGCTGGCACCCGTCTTGCCCGCCTTTTATTCCTCCTGCTTTTTAGGCCGGAGAAAAGCCTACGCAGTGCGCAAGCACTGGGAGTCCCCCCGTCGGGCGTGAGCCCATTGCGGAGTTTTCGTAACTGCTGCGCCCCGTGGGGCCTGGACTCGTGTCTCAGAGTCCATCTCCGGGCGACTACTCCCATAGCCCGTACCCGTCGAAGGCTAGTGGGTCCGTTACACCCACTACTACCTGATAGGCCGCAGACCCATCCTTGGGCGCCGGAGCTTTGGGCTTGGGCACCTTCCAGTAGCCTAAGCCTATGGGGTATTATCCTCAGTTTCCCGAGGTTATCCCCCTCCCAAGGGCAGGTTGTCCGCGTGTTACTGAGCCGTGCGCCGAGGGCCGAACCCTCTCGACTCGCATGTCTTAAGCGGATTCCCATAGCGGTGGCCGCCGGCAGGATCAACCGGAGTTGATCGGCGGCTGGTGGAATTGAGGGAAGCCAAACGTACGTCGTCGAGCGTCGGATCGGAGAGGTCTCGGCGGAACGCCGGGTTTCTCGTCTCCCCACACTGTCGACAGCCTCGGATCGGGCTGCTCACGAATCACAACCCTCGCCAGGAGTGCTGCCCAAGGTCTCGCCGTAACTGCCTTACAACTCGGTCTACGGCGGGACCGTATCCGTCACATGGTGCCGTGGCCTATATTAGGCTTTCGGGGTGGGAGGCCAGCGGGCCAGAAATTCCCTTAGGAGGCGGCGGACTTCCTCCCTCCTCGGGCGAATTTCCCAAGAGAAGGCGCCCCCCGTCCAACCGTCGACCCGGCGGGTGGCCTCGGCCTCCGTCAGGCCGTTCGCCAGGAGGTAGGACAGCGCCACGAGTCCCGTCCGGCCGATGCCGGCGTAACAGTGGACCAGGGCCGGGCGCGAGGGATCGTCTATGAGCCGCTCGTGGACCTTCAAGAGTTGGGTCACGTCCGGGGTCCGATGGTCCGTCATTGCCACGTTGAACCACTCGAACCGGGCCCGCGCCTCCTCGGGGTCGTACCCGGACTGTCGGGGGTCCTCCAGGAGCGAAAGGATCCTTTCGAATCCCTGCTCCCGGAGACGTGGCAAATCTTCGGTCCGGGGACAGGACCCCCCCGCGAGTCGGCCCGGCTCTATCCAGTACCAGTGCATGGGACCGGCCGATTTGCCCCCACTCCCGCCCTCATGCCGTAGGCGGCTACTCCGCATGCGCGACGTCGAGGGCGTTGATCTTCGACGCCATCTCGAAGTCCCTCTCGGTCAGTCCGCCCTCGTCGTGGGTGGTGAACTTCAGGATGACGGAGCGCCAGACGTTGTATAGGTCGGGATGGTGATCGGCTTCCTCGGCCAGCTTCGCCACCCGGTTGATGAACTCGATGGCCTTCAGGAAGCGGGGGAATTTGAAGGTCCGTCGGATGAAGCGATCCTCTCGCTTCCATCCCTCCAATTCGCCGAGCCGTGCCTCGATCTCCTCGTCCGAGAGCAGCCCCATGATCTCGCCACGTCTTCAAGGAACCCGCGCCCTAAAAAGGGACGGTCCCCGTCCTAGCGGACCCGTGCAGTGGCGGTCAGCAGCAGGCCCACTCCGGCGAAGGCGAGCGCGAGGAAGAAGGAGGCGGCGAAGGAACCGGTCAGGTCCAGCAGGATGCCTGCCAGGAGGGGGGCCGCGACGCCCCCGGTGAGGCTGATCATGTTCATGAACGTGTAGGCGCTCCCACGGAGCCGGTCGGGGAGGATCTGGGCGGCGAAGGCATAGTAGACGCTGAACGGGAGCTGGATGAAGAAGCCGATGAGAGGGAGAAGCAGGAAGGCCCACGGCAGGGCGAGTGGGGACAGCCAGACGAGGCTGAGAGGGATCATCGGGAGGAAGGAGTAGAGGAGGATGAGCCGCCTGTCCCTCGCAAAGCGGGTCTCGGCCCAGCGGCCCCCGAGGGGTCGGGAGAGGATCCCAAACGCGGGCACGAGGGCCGCGAGGGCCCCGCCCACGGCCACGCTCGCCCCGCCGACCGCCGTCAGGAAGGTGGGCATCCACGAAGTGAAGAGAATGTAGAGGGCGTAGGACGAGACGAAGGCGAGTCCCAGACGCCAGAGCTCGAGGTTCCGGAAGACGGCGGCGTAGGCTCGGAAGGGGAGCATGGGACCCCGGTCCTGCGCCACGCCCCAGGTGCTCCACCAAAGGACCGGCAGGAGAAGGAGGATGGGAATCGCGTAGACGAGGTAGATGGAGAACAAGCCGAGGACCGGGGGGAGGAGGGGCGTCACGAAGGTCCCCAGGGCGTAGCCGGCTGGGGGGGCGGAGAGATACGCTCCCAAGGCGCGGGTCCGCGCCTTGGGGTAGGCCTCGCTCACCAGGTTGGCAAGGGGCACGAAGATGAACGGAACGAAGACGCCGGTGGCGAGGCGAGAGGCGAGCGCCACCTCGTAGCTCGGCACCAAGAAGGCAGGAAGGATCGCCAGGTTGAGCCCGACGATGGCGAAACCGATGAGCTTGCGGTTGTCGAATCGATCGATGAGATAGGCCCCTGGCACCTGGATAAGAAGCGCCGTCAAGAGCAGGGCCGAGACCAGGGCACCCGCGGCGGCACTCCCGATGTCGTAGGCCCCCATCAGCTGCGTGAAGACCGGGGCGGGGGCGATCAGGACCCCGTTGAGGAAGGCGATGGCGACCCACGCTGCGACGGAGAACAAGGTGCGGGCCATCGGGGTCGCCGAAGGAGGGCCGCCCTCCTTATCAACTCCGTCCCGAGGCACAACGGTAACCGACCTGAGAACGACCGAAGAAGCGTTATAAGAAGAACCGGGTCATGGACGCCCGGGCTCCATGGCCAGCCGGGTGTACAAGGATTACAAGATTTACTCGTGTTTCGTCCTGAATCGGCTGGTCTCGGAGCTCGACGTCGACCTCTACCAGGAGGGGTTGGAGGGCAAGCTGGATCGGATCCTGCGGGAGAGACAGCCGGGTATCTCCAAGGAGGAGGTCAAGCACGAGATCCGGTCCAACCACCACATGACAAACAAGGTCCTCGAGAACCTCCAGGAAGACGGCCTCGTCACGGTGGACAAGCAGGACGGCCGGTACCGGGTCTGCATCACCCGGGAAGGCGTCCTGTACCTCCGAAAGTACAACGCGTTTTACCAGGAGATCTACGAGGAACAGATCCGGGACCACTACCGGTTCCGGGAGCGGCCGTTCTGGCTTCGCTAGGCGTAGAGGGCCTCGGTGACGAAGGGGATGAAGTCGTAGGTCCCGTCGGGTGACTCCATGATGAGCTCGAGGGAGCAGCGGTAGTCGGTGCCCGCCCGGCGGTACGTGACCACCTCGCTGGTCAAGAGATTGTACGCCTCATCGCTCAGGGCCTCCGGCTCGTCCGGCGGGGTCCACAGGGCGATGACCCGGGTCGGGGGCACCTTCAGCACCTGACAGACGTCCTCGACAGCCCTCTTCAGGGCCCGGAGGTCCTTCGCCGTCGGTGTCTCGGTGAACGCCTTGATGAAGATGGCGTAGCCCGTCTCCCCGAGCCCAAAGGGCTTCCACAGGGCCGACGGCGTGCCGTGGATGAAGCCGTCAAAGGAGTAGACGAGACCCGAGCGCCCCTTCAGGAGGGCCGGGGTCTGCACGCGCCCCGCCTGGGCTTGCTGTCGCACCTCCGGGTGGCGTTCGGAGAAGTAGTTCAGGAGGCGCTCCACCGCGTCCTCTCCCTTGGGAACGTACACAACGGGGTCCTCGTCGCGCACGCTCCGGATCGCCCGGTGGCGGAGGGCATAGTAGTTGAAGAATGCCCGGAGGTCCTTCATCAGGTTGAGAATCACAACGCCCAAGACGAAAAGGCCCGCCAGGAGGCCACCCAGGAGGAACCCTGCGCCATGGGATAGGGCGATGGCAATCCCAGTAACGACGATGACGACGAACAGGAAGGTCCGCGACACGGGGCCGTGGGACCACCGAAGGGCCAGGGCGGCCACGAAGAGGGTGGTCGTCAGGGCGAGGACGGAGAGGGCCGCGAAGGGGCCACCCGGCCCCGATAGGAAGACCAGAAGGACAAAATCCGCGAAGAGCCAGACCATGATGAAGAGGCGGGAGTAGCCGATGGCCTTGCGGATCTTCGGGGCCTGCTCGTTCACCTCTTCCGCCAGGTCGAACACGGCGGCAATGGGGTTCTCGACGGCTCGTACGTCCCCCTTCTGCACGCGCATGCCTCCGGCGGATCCTTATTTAAAGGCGTAGGAAAGAATCCTCCGGAAGACTCCTGCTCGGGCTTATAAGCCGCGTCACGGGAAGCTGACCGTCGGTGACCCAACAATGCGTGGGATAAGCCTAGGTGTGGGCATCGCCCTGGCAGCCCTCCTTTTGAGCTCCCTCGGAGCGGGGTTGGCGGCGGCGTCGCCCACTGTGGTAGACCGCCATGTGCGGTTAGTGCTCGGAACAACCGAAGATTTCGGCGGCGGAGATTACGTCGCCTTGGACATGACCCAGAACGAAACGCTTGCCTTCTTCGGCGTCGTCTACGGCACCGAGGAGAACCCGAACGCCATCATCCTCGTGTCGGCCTACGTGTCCTACTTGGGCGGCGCGGAGATCCGGGACGAGAACGGCGGGATCATGGGCGTCGTGCCCATCCCGGTGGTCCGGATCTATGCGCAGGGCCTCGGCCTGCTGCTCGAGTTCAACGACACCGGATTCCCGTCGAGCCAAGGTCGGATCGGCGCTGGCAACGGCGTCTTCGACTTTGCCAAGACCTCCGACTCGATGATGGACTTCGACATCACGGCCACGGAGCCGATCTACAAGGCCGTCAGCCTCGAGCGGGCCTGGGAGCGGTCTGAGGTCATTGAGACCTCCACGGTCGGCGAGGAGAACGAGAAATCGTGGTCCTTCCGTCTGACCGCCCGGAACGTCACGTACGACAAGATCTGGGACCGCGAGCCCGGCATCTTCAATGACGGTTCCCGGCCCGGGACCGAGGAAGACGGGGTGATCGAAGAGATCGCCTTCATCTTCCACGTCGGTGCGCGGGTGGATGAGGTCGGTGTCGAGGTGCCCTTCTACCGGGTGACCCTGGACGACAACAACACCATCGTCGACAGCGAGGAGGCGCAGCCTCGCCTCTACGAGGGCGTGGCCCTCTCGGCCGACTTCAAGTACGACCACTTGATCCGCGGCTGGGACTACACGGCCAAGTCGGAGACGTCCAAGCTCATGCTCGAGAGCCTCGTGATCTTCGGGACCTTCATCCCGGGAATGGTGAACGAGTGGCTCGACGCGCAGTTCGTTGAGGACTACGTGGAAGACGGCACGGGCGTCGCGGAGCTGGAGACCTTCACCGGCGGTGCGGCGGACCTCGACTCCAACGACGACATCCCGCCGGAGGCCACGATCCTCAGCAAGGACTCCATCACCTTCCGGGACAACTGGCGGAAGAACGGCGAGCTGACCTGGGTCAGCAACGTGACGGTGGACGAGGAAGAGAGGGAAATGTACTTCCAACTCCACGCAGGCACGAACGGCCTCCGGATCGTGAATGAAACGAGCGCCGACAAGTTCCGGGGCGTGGCCCTCCTCGGAGGGTACATCTACCCGGCGGGTTCGGACATCTTCCACGACCCGAGCTACTCGGTCTCGGCCCTCCTGGTGGACATCCAGGCGGCGTTCAACCTGGGCCCCTTGGCCATGCTGGCCATGGCGGCGGTGGCCACCCTCACCCTCCTGGGTGTGGCGATCCACATGCGTCGCCGGTCCAAGCGCCGACGGATCCCTCCGGCCTACGGGAAGTTCGAGTGAACTTCCCCCCCCCTCTTTTTCTTCTTTTCTTTCTTGCTCGAGCCCGCTGGCCAGAGGGCTAGAGCGGGCCGCACTTCCACTCGTGGTTCGGCAGGCCGTAGCGGTCCGGTAACTCTGCCCAGAACTCGAACTCGTAGCTCCCCTTCGCCCCGGGGCTGATCTCGAGGAGGAAGCCGTCCTGTGAGGCACCGCCCGTGGCGACGAGGCTTGCGGAGAAGGGTACGATCAGCGTCCATCCCGAGGGATTGGGGTTCCGGTCGTCGGACGTGCGGACCATCCCGTAGTAGTAGAGGACCTTCAGGGCCTCGCTGGAGGTGGCCCGTGGGCCGGCCGAGGCGTTGAACCCGGGGTCAATCATGGCCTCGTAGCCGCTGGGATCGCGTTCCTGGATCTCGCGGAGAACCACGGGCCAGTGGGCCTGGGCCCCGAGCGTGGTCTCCACGTGCCCGACCGTCGTCCCGAGGGGGAACTGGGTCCCGTTCGGTGCCAGCAGCGGTCCATGCCAACCGATGTAGTAGCTGAGCGTCTTCGAGGAGACCCGCGCCTCGGCCCCACACTGCGCGTAGACGGTGATCTCGTCGAGGTCGATGCCCCCGGGGTTGCGGATCTCGAACCGGAGGATCGCCGGGACCGGACGATTGGCGTTGTTCTGGAGCGTGGCCACGACGTTGAATACGTCCCCCGCGGATGCCGTCGAGGGCACGCCGGTCACGGTCAAGGTGATGTTGGGATCGACTTGGGCGATGTCCCGGCTGACAATCGGACTCAGGGTGTTGGATACGAGACCCAGGGCGGTCCCCGCGATCAGGATTACGACAATCAACAGGGCCACCTTGGACCCCCCTGCATGCCGAGCGACGGATCGAGGCCGCCGTCCTTCCGTGCTTCCTTCGGCCATGGAACGCCATCCGATGTCGGTGACTTGAAGGCCGGTCTTGCAGGCACCCTGCTTGTCGCCCCCGCGGAGAGATTAAGAGCCGCCCGTCCATGCCTGCCTGGGGGATGTCTGTGGCGCTCAGTCACGTCGCCTACTCGAAGCCTCGCACGTTCTGGCATGATGTCCGCGTCCTGTTTCACCTTCCCAGGGCCGCCATCGTGTACGTTTACCTCGTCATGGGTGCGGCACTGGCCCCCGCCATCGCCTGGGAGCGTCTCGCGCTGACCTTCGTGGCCTTCTTCTTCGGCCTCCAGCTCGGGGCCTACGCCCTGGATGAGCTAAAGGGGCGCCACGCCTCCACCCGGTTCACCAATCGCCAGCTGAAGATCCGGGCGGGGGTGGGTTTGGGCGGGTTCGTGGTCATGGGCGTCTATCTGGCGGCGACCTATTCCTGGTGGATCCTGGCCCTCCTCGGTTTCGGGGCACTCACCATCCTGGCCTACAACCTCGAGATCTTTCGCGGGGCCTTCCATAACGCCTTCTGGTACGGCGCCGGGTGGGGCTTCGGGCCCGTCGTGGGGAGCTACTACCTCCACGCCCTGACTTTCCCGCCGGTGTCGGTCCTCCTCCTGGGCACCTTCGCGGCCGTCCTTGGGGTGGCCCATCTCTGGAAGTACGGGAACACGAAGTGCTACCACAGCCACACGTGCTTGGATTATGCCAAGGACCAGGGAGAGACCCTCTGCCACGGCCAGGTCTGCGCAAATCGGCTCGTCATGCCCGTCGGACCGAGTCGCCTGCAGTGGCGCCTCATCGACATGGAGTTCGCCTTCGTCCTCCTCCTGACCGGGGCCATCGTGGCCTGGCAGTTCGGGTTCTAGTCCCCCGCCCGGCGGCCCCCACAGAACCGGATCACGAGCTCCACGGTTTCCCTCGAGGTCTCCGACAGGGCCGTCTCGTCAATCCCGGGCACGCCACACACCATGATCACCGCGGCCCGCGTCTCGGGGGTCACCTTGGTCCTCTCGGCGTCTCGGTACGGATAGACGGCCACCGGACCCAGGGCGTCCTCCACGACGACCTCCTTCCCGCGCAGGGCCTTGGGCTCCTTCATGCCGATCCCGAGGAAGGGCTCTCCCTCCTGGGCGAAGCGCATCGTGAAGTCCCCTTGAATCGTGGCGCTGTCGAAGGCGGCCAGCGCGACCCGTGTGCTCATAGAGACGAGGTTGTACGTGTCTACCAGGGTGTTGATCCGGGGGAGGTCCCGACCGTGGAGGACGCGGCGGAGGAGGGCCTCCGCGGCGGGCCGAATCTTGGTGGGATCGACGCCCATCCGCCAGAAGAAGTCCCGGTAGGCCCGGAGTCGCGGTTCGTCCTTCAACGACTCGATCTCGAGGCTTTCTCGCAAGTGCTCTAGAGACTCCTCCCTGTAGGCCTCGAGGGATGCGTCGCGGGACACAACCCGCAGGCCTTCAACGTGGAGGAGCTGGGCCGTGAGCTCCGGAAAGGCTTCGCGCACGGCGGCGGTGAACAAGAGGCGCATGGGAGAGCATAAGAGAGGTGGGAGAAGGATTTTTCCTGAGGGGACACTGCGGGAACTGTCATGGCCCGGGTAATCCTGGTCCGGCATGGACATCCTCTCGTCGAGGGCGAGGACCCCAGGCAATGGCGTCTCTCCGATCAAGGGCGCGAGGCCGCCAGTGTGCTCAGCAAGGCGTCGATCTGGGAGCCGGTTTCGAAGATCTACTCCAGCCCAGAGGCCAAGGCCCGCGAGACCGCGCAGGTTGTCGCGGAAGAGTGGGACATTCCGGTGAAGATCATGGAAGACCTGGGGGAGGTACGCCGACCGTACGAGGCCACGGATTATGAGGACAGAATCCGAGCTTTCCTGAAGGGGGAGACCCGGGCGGGCTGGGAAACGCGAGAGGCGGCGGAGGAACGGATCCGGCGGGCGATGGCGGAGATTTCCAAAAGCGCGGCCGAAGTGGGGGTGGTGTCCCACGGCCTGCTCCTGGCTCTCTTCGTCGCCGGGGTGATGGGGGGGGGAGCCCACGTACTGGCTCCACCACTCCATCGGCTTTGCCGAGGTTGCCCTCCTCGACCTGGAGACGTGGGACCTGCTGCAGGGCTTTCGTGCGGTATAGGTCAGGCCCGCTCAATGATCTCGATGGTAACCCCGTCGGGGTCCTGGACGAACGCATAGATGCTGGTGCTGCCTGGGAGGTGAAACGGGTCCTCCACGATGCGTCCTCCCTGTTCGGGGCACCTGGCCAGGACCGCCTGGAGGTCATCGACCTCGAAGGCGAGGTGGTCGAAGACCCGCTCCTCGTAGGAGGGGACCAGGAAGGCGGTCTGGTCGGCGAAACGGATGACTTCGATCTGGTGACCGCCCTCGGACTCAAGGAAGGACAGCTCCAGATTCCTCTCGGGCACGGCCTTCTGGCGGACGAGCTGCATGCCCAAGACCTCTGTGTAGAACGCGACCGTCCGGTCCATGTCGCTTGTCCGTATGGATGTATGCAGGAGGGACATCGGGGGCCCGCCTGGGAAGTTTCGTCGCGCTATTTCGCACGTCCGCCCACGCACGAGAAAAGCCAAATACACGGCCTCCCCATCG
>JAJISK010000030.1 GCA_022848785.1 Thermoplasmatota archaeon | reverse complement strand
ATCCCAATGCGGACTGCCGGGGTGGGGAACTCGTACCCGTATCCGCGGTATTCGTGCTCATACCAGCCCGCGCCAAGCCCGAACTCCAGTCGGCCCTTGGAGAGCACATCGACACAGGCCGCCATCTTGGCCAGCAACGTCGGATTCCGGTAGCTGTTGGCCGTGACCATCTGGCCAACGCGCAATCGCTGGGTGACCGCCGCGATGGCCGTCGTCATGGTCCAACACTCGAAGACGGGAACCGGGCCCGGGAAGGGAACGGGGTGGAAGTGGTCGTAGAACCAACCCGAGGTGTAGCCGAGGCGCTCCAGGGCCCGGGCGGTCTCGACGATGAGGTCGTACCGCTCCTCCGACCCCGCCTCCTCGGGCAGGTCGTAGATCCACCCCTGGGGAATCATGGCCCCAAAGGTGATATCCGCCATGACCGGGCAACGGAGGCTCCGCTTAAGCCCCTTGGTCCCAAAGGCCTGGGGGGGTTGCCCCTACTCTCCCCGCCCCGCAATCTCCGAAAGCTCCTTCCGCTGCTCCCGGAGGTTCCGGGGGTCCTCGGCGTACACGTCCTCGAAGAGGGTCTCCCAGCGCGGGGGCCCGGAGGCTTCCGCCTGCTTGATTGCGTCCGAGATCTCCTGGTCGGCCTTCATCAGGAGGTCGTCCTCGTGCACCTCGTCGAGGACCCCACGATTCCGGAGGTAAATCCGGAGGCGGTCGAGGGGGTCCCTGGCCCGCCACTTCTTCACCTCCTCCTCGTCACGGTACCGGCTCGGGTCGTCGGCGGTGGAGTGGGCCCCGATCCGGTAGGTAACCGCCTCAATGAAGGTGGGACCCTTCCCCGCGCGCGCAAGACCCACCGCCCGCTTGGTGGCCGCATACACCGCGAACACGTCGTTGCCGTCGACCCGGATCCCGGGGAAGCCGTAGGCCTTGGCTTTGATGTGAAGGGTCTTGGAGGCGGTCTGAGCGGAGACGGGTACGGAGATGGCCCAGTGGTTGTTCTGGCATAGGAAGACCATTGGGGGCTGGAACACCCCTGCGAAGTTCATGGCGACATGGAAGTCGGAGGTGGAGGTCCCCCCGTCCCCCACGTAGCCCATCACCACCGCCTCGTCGCCCCGATACTTGGCGGCCATCGCGGTTCCCACGGCCTGAGGGAGCTGGTTCCCGACGCAGCTTGACCAGGACACGATGTTGGCCCCGCGGTACGCATAGTGGCATGGCTGCATGTGACCCTTGAGGATGTCGTCGCTGCTCCCCATGAGCTGGGCGAGATACTTGGTGAGGGGGTACCCCCGGAGGAGGGCGGCGCCACCCTGCCGGAGGGCCGGATAGATCCAGTCTTGGTCCTGAAGGGCGAAGGCACTCCCGATCACGGACGCTTCCTCTCCCGTCGTCGTTCCGTAGAAGGCGATCCGCCCCTGGCGCTGTAACGCCATCATCCGGTCGTCCAGCAGCCGAAGCTGGAGCATGTGGCGGTAGAGGGTGCGAAGGTTCTCGTTGGTGAGGCTGGGGGTCTTCCCCTTGACGGCCCCCGAGGGGGTAAGAATTTGGAAGGGTTCCTTGGCCAAGGGACTCTCGGGCGCGCTAGGCCCCCTCCTCGCTTAAAGGTTGCGCGGCCGGTTCTTCTCCAAGGAACGTCGGAAGTAGGATATGGCCCGAGCCGGATGGCGAATCGATGCCGACCCGGAGCCGGCCCGACACGCCCCTGAAGGCCCTCGTCGAGGTGGCCAGGGCTCTCGCGGCGACGCGGAGCCGACTCAAGAAGCGGGCGATTCTGGTGGAGTTCCTTTCCGGCGTGAGGGTTGTCGAGGTGGCCCCGACGGTTCTCCTCCTCACGGGACGCGTCCTCCCGGAGTCGCAGGATCGGACTCTGAACCTGGGCTGGGCGACCGTGAGTCGAGCCCTGGAGGCCTCTGGCCAGGCCACCCTGTTGGCCGAGGAGCTGAGCATCCTCCGGGTATACGGCGCTTTCCAAGAGATCGCCCGGGTGCAGGGCAAGGACTCCGTCAAGAAGAGGCAGAGGCTGTTGCAGGCCCTCCTCGCCCAGGCCTCAGACGCAGAGAAGGACCTCCTTCTCCGGGCCATCAGCCGGGAGATGCGCATCGGGGTCAAAGAGGGAATCCTGTTGGAGGCGCTGGCCGACGCATCGGGCGCGGACCTGTCCGCCGTCCAACGGGCGAACATGTTCCTGGGCGATCTGGGGCGGACGGCCCACCTTGCCCTCACGGACGGCGCGGACGCCCTCGTGGCCCAGGAGCTACGCCTCTTCACCCCCGTCAAGC
The DNA here is from genome assembly GCA_022848785.1 of Thermoplasmatota archaeon. The sequence goes on along the minus strand of JAJISK010000030.1, from coordinate 7,500 downwards.
CCATGATGGCCGAGATGGCCGAGGACCTCGAGGAGGTCCTGCGGGTGCACACGGACGGGACGGCGCTGGAGTTCAAGCTCGACGGCGCCCGCATCCAGATTCACCGAAAGGGAGCCGTGATTCGGGTGTTCTCCCGCCGCCTCACGGACGTGACGGAGAGCCTGCCGGAAGTGGTGTCCTGGGCGCAGACCTTCCGGGGTGAGGACCTCCTTGTCGAGGGCGAGGTGGTGGCGCTGGGAGAGGGCGATCGCCCCCTCCCCTTCCAGGACCTCATGCGACGGTTCCGGCGGGTTCACGACGTGGAAACCCTGGTGAAGCGGATCCCCCTCCGGCTGTACCTGTTCGATGCCCTGCTGTTGCGCGGAGCCCTCCTCATCGACGACCCGTACGAACGGCGCTGGGAGCGGCTTGCCGAGGCCGTTCCGAAAGCGTTCCTCGTCCCACGCCTCGTCCGTCCGACTCTCGACGAGGGGCAGGCCTTCTTCGAGGAGGCCCTGGATGCGGGGCACGAGGGGTTGGTGGCCAAGGCTCTCCGGAGCCCTTACACCCCCGGGAAGCGGGGTAAGCGGTGGCTCAAGGTCAAGCCCTCGGACACCCTCGACGTCGCGATCCTCGCCGCGGAGTGGGGCCACGGCCGCCGCCAGGGATGGTTAAGCAACTACCACCTCGGTGTGCGGGAGGAGACAGGAGGCTTCGCGATGATCGGAAAGACCTTCAAGGGGCTGACGGACCAGGAATTCCAAGAGATGACCGACCGACTTCTCGAGCTCAAGGTCCAGGAGAATCGCTACGTGGTGACCGTGAAGCCACGCGTCGTGGTGGAGGTCGCGTACAACGAGATTCAGCGGAGCTCACACTATAAAGCGGGGTTCGCCCTTCGTTTCGCTCGTATCACCCGCGTCCGAGACGACAAATCCTGGGAGGACGTCGACACCCTCCCCGGCCTCGAGGCGCGGTACCAGAAGCAGTTCGAGCGCAAGGGCAAGTTGCGGGACACCTAATTGAAGCGTCCCGCGGGACGACAAGGAGGACTGGATGGACGAGACGCCAGGGCCTCCCGCACGTGGCCCACCGGGGATGCCCCAAGGGGTCCAGACCCTCCTGGGTGACCCGAAGCGCGCCATCATCCGCCTCGCTCTCCCCATGATCGCGGCCTTCTCGCTGCAGACGATTTACAACTTCGTCGACGCGATCTGGGTCGCGGGCCTGGGGCCCGACGCCCTGGCCGCAGTCGGGTTCTTCTTCCCCTTTTACTTCATCGCGTTGGCGATCGGTCTCGGCATTGGCACAGGCGGCGGGGCCGCGATCTCAAGACGAATCGGGGCCCGAGACCGCGAGGGCGCGGGTCGGGTGGGATCGCACACTTTCATCCTCATGCTTCTTTCCTCCCTCGCTCTGGCCATTCCCTTCTTCATCTTCGCGGAGCCCCTCTTCCAAGCAATCGGCGCAGGCGGGACGACCGGACTCGTGGTCGCATACGGGCAGATCCTCTTCGCGGCCACGCCTATCATCTTCCTTACCAGCGTCGGGAATGCGATCCTCCGGGCGGAGGGAGACGCTCGGCGCGCCATGTACGCCATGGTGTTCGGCGCGGTCTTGAACATCGTCTTGGATCCGATTTTCATCTATACCCTCGGTCTCGGTGTTGCCGGGGCGGCGTGGGCAACGGTCGTGAGCCTCGCTGCCACGTCCGTCCTCATGGTCAATTGGCTCTTCCTCCGCAGGGACACCTACGTCCACTTTGCCTTCCGGGGCTTCCGATTCGAGGGGGCCATCCTCCGGGACATCCTCCGTGTCGGGCTCCCCGCATCGGTCATGTTCCTGACCATGTCCTTCGCCATCCTCACGCTGAATCTCATTGTGGTGTCCGTCGACGGCACGGACGGGGTGGCCGTCATGACCGCTGGCTGGCGGGTTCTCACCCTCGCCCACCTGCCCGTCTTTGGGTTGAGCACGGCCGTCGTGTCGGTGATCGGTGCGAGCTACGGCGCCCGCGCCTATGGGAAGCTGAAGATCGCCTACCTCTACGGGATCCGTTTAGGGCTGTACATGGAGGTCCCGGCGGCCATCGCCATCTTCTTCCTCGCAGGACCTCTCGCAGGACTCTTCACCTGGTCGGCGGCCTCGGCTGGCATCAGCGAGGACATCATCGCCTTTCTCCTGATCACCGCCCTCTCGATCCCCTTTATGGCCATCGCCGTCCCCACCTCCACCATGTTCCAGGGGACCGGCCGGGGCAGCAGCGCGCTCCTCGTGACCCTCTTTCGGACGGTAATCCTGATGCCGCCCCTCGCCTATCTATTCGCGACGTCCTTTGGCCTCGGGCTGACGGGAGTCTGGTGGGGCATCCTGGCCGCCACCACGCTGGGAGCGGCGGTGGCCTTCACCTGGGGTCGGGCGTACGTCAACGCCCTCGTCGCCGCCGAGGGTGCCCGGTCCGAGGAGGGCCCCACGGAGGCCCCGTAACGCCCGAGGGAAAATCCTTTTACTGCGCCCCGCGTGAAATCACGGGATTCCCATGGAGCCGAGTGCCATCTGGTCTGGGGCCATCCAGTTCGGCCTCCTACGTGGTGTTCGACACATCCTCCATTGGAAGGATCGCAGCCTCCTCAGGCTGCCCCTGGAGGAGTGACGCGCGATCCTCGAGGAGGTCGTCGAACCCAACGACCACGTGTACCTCAGCGAGCCCATCCGGAGCACCGGCGTCGCCCTCTTCGAGGTGGCCAAGGAGCGGGGCCTCGAGGGCATCATGGCGAAGAAGTTGGGGACCCCCTACGAGCCGGGCAAGCGCGTGGACTATTGGTTGAAGATCAAGACCTATGTGTCTCAGAACTGCGTCGTCGCCGGCCTCACCCTGGGCACCGGATGGCGGGAACCGTACTTCGGCGCCCTCATCCTCGGCGCGTACTGGGGGAACGAGTTCCGGTTCATCGGCCGTGTGGGGACGGGATTCGACCAGGTGAAGCTGGAGGAGATCGAGGCCCTCGCCCGCGCCTACGAGGGGCCCAATCCCTTCCCGGACGAGCCGAAGGGGGAACGGGTGAAGTACTGGATGCGACCGGCGTTGGTGGCCGAGGTCAAGTACCTGGAGTTCACCTCGGAGGGGAAGCTGCGGGCCCCCGTGTTCCTCCGCATGCGTCCCGGTCTGAAGCCGGCCGACTGCGTACTCCCTGACGACTACCCGGGGAATTAGTTAATAGCGGCGCCCGCTTGGTTTGCCCGAGGGAGGCGATGCAGGTCGAGGACGTGCAACGGGTCTGCGTCTTGGGTGCCGGGATCATGGGTGCGGGAATTGCCCAGACGTGCAGCGTAGCGGGGTTCTCCGTCGCCATGCGAGACCTCACCGAGGAGTTCGTGGAGGGGGGCTTTCAACGGATGCGGGCCCCCCTCGAGAAGCGGGTGGCCCGAGGGAAGATGACCCAGGAGGAGGTGGAGGCCATCCTCGGACGGATCGAGGGGTTCACGTCCCTCGGAGAGGCCCTGAAGGGGGCCGACGTCGTTATCGAGGCCGTGTTTGAGGAGATGGGAATCAAGAAGGAACTGTACGGGGAGTTGGACCGCCTGAGCCCCGATGAGGTGGTCTTCGCCTCCAACACCTCCTCCCTGAGCATCACCGAGATGGCCGCCGTGACGGGTCGCCCGGACCGTTTCGTGGGGATGCACTTCTTCAACCCGGCCCCGGTGATGAAGCTCGTCGAGGTGATCCGGGGGTCGGAGACCTCCGACGAGACCGTCCAACTCGCCATGGAGCTGTCTCGGAAGCTCGGGAAGGAGCCCGTGGAGGTGAAGGAGTCCGCCGGCTTCGTCGTCAACCGCCTCCTTGTCCCGATGATGAATGAAGCGTTCAATCTCCTCTTGGAGAACGTGGCCTCGGCGGAGGACATCGACAAGGCCATGAAATTGGGCACGAACATGCCCATGGGCCCCTTCGAGCTCGCGGACTTCACCGGCCTGGACGTGGGCCTCGCCGTCATGGAAGTCCTTCAGCGGGAATCGGGGGACCCGAAGTTCCGTCCTAGCCCCCTCCTCCGCCAATTGGTCCGGGCGGGGCGGTTGGGCCGCAAGACGGGACGGGGCGTGTACGACTACGGAGGCGGGTAGGACGCCCTCCCACATCCGCCTGGATGAGGAGGAGGGCATTGCCATCGTGACCCTGGATCGTCCCGAGGCGCTGAATGCCCTCAACACCGAGATGCTCCATGAGCTCCGTGAGGTCCTCCAGGAGGTCGCACGGCGCAAGGACCTGCAGGTGGTGATCCTCACGGGGGCGGGAGATCGGGCCTTCGCCGCGGGCGCCGACATCCGCGAAATGGAGGACCAGCGGCCTTTGGAGACCGAGAAGTACGCCGCCCTAGGCCACGAAGTCGCCTGCCTCCTGGAGCGCATGGGCAAACCGGTCATTGCCGCCCTCAACGGCCTCGCCCTGGGGGGCGGGGCGGAACTGGCCCTGGCGTGCGACATCCGCCTCGCCTCCGAGCGGGCGCAGATCGGCCAGCCGGAGGTCAAGTTGGGTATCCCGCCGGGGTTCGGCGGCAGCCAACGCCTCACCCGCCTCGTGGGACGCGGACGGGCCTCCGAGCTCATCTTTCTCGGCGAACCCATCGGCGCCGCGGACGCCGAACGCATAGGCCTCGTGAACCGGGTGGTCGCCCCCGAACGGCTCCTCGACGAGGCGAAACGGTGGGCCCGCCAGATGCAGGAACGAGGTCCGCTGGCCCTCATGCTGGCGAAGGCCGCGATTCACCAGACCCAGGAGACCGGGCTCTCCGCGGGGCTGGACTACGAGCTGAAGCTTTTCAGCCTGGCCTTCGGCACCGACGACCGGGAGGAGGGGCTCCGGGCCTTCCTGGAACAGCGGAAGCCCGAGTTCAAGGGGAGCTGACTAGGCGCTGGATTCGAACTCCTCTTGGAGGTCGATGATGATCTGTTCGAGGACCTCCTCGAAGGTCGAACTCCGATACTCCCGGACCCCTCCGAGTTCGCTCTGCACCCGGGCAATGTAGGTGCTAGAACTCTTCAGAAACTCCACGTTGCAGAGGGATTCTTCAACCATCGGTCCGACGCCCCTTTAAATAGGGCTGACCTCCGCCCCACCTGTCAAATGGGAACCCTATTTAAGCGTTGTTCTGTGGTTGCCAAAACTCGTACCATTCGGCGCGAAGGTGTCCGTCCAGAACCTCCGCGCCCCCGACCCAGCCAGTAAGCTTTATCTACGGTCGGGAGGTCATCACAGCTTGGCTTCCCCCCGGAGTGGGCATGATGGGGAACATCCGACCAACCTACATCAAACGAGTCGCCCTCGAGCTGATTCGGCTCCATTCGGATCGATTCAGCGAGGACTTTGAGGCCAACAAGCACACCGTTGACGAGCTGACAGACGTCAGCACCTCGACCATGCGGAACCGAATCGCTGGATACGTCACACACCTAAAGCGGGCCCAGAGGACGTGAGCGCAGCGAACCGACGTTTCGGGGCGATCCCGTGAAGGACGCGATCCGGACCAAGGAACTGACGCGGGTTTTCGGCGGCAAGAAGCGCCGTCTCCGGCCGCGAGACGCGCCCGAGAAGCGGGTGATTGCCCTTGACCGCGTGGACACCCAGGTGGCCGAGGGCGAGCTCTTCGGGCTCCTGGGGCCCAACGGGGCCGGAAAGACCACCCTGATCAAGATTCTCGCGACCCTCCTCCTGCCCACCTCCGGCTCGGCCACCGTCGCGGGTTACGACGTCGCGAAGGACCCGTACCCCATCCGCCAGCGTATCAACATGGTCTCCGGGGGCGAGACCAGCGGATACGGCCTCCTCACCACGCGGGAGAACGTCTGGATGTTCTCCCAGTTCTATGGCATCCCCTCCAAGGTGGCGAAGGCGGAGATCGACCGGCTCCTGGAGGTGTTCGAACTCTGGGAGCGCCGCGATGCCAAGGTGCGGACCCTCTCCACAGGCGAGCGGCAGAAGATGAACATGGTCCGAGGCTTCGTGACGGATCCCGACATCATCTTCCTCGACGAGCCTACCCTCGGCCTGGACGTGTCGGCCGCTCGGGCCATCCGCCAGTTTATCCGGGGCTGGATTCAGGACAACCAGGCCAAGACCGTCCTTCTCACGACCCACTACATGATGGAGGCGGAGGAGCTTTGCGACCGCATCGCCATCATCGACAACGGCAGGATCCTGGCCTGCGACACGCCGGAACGCCTTAAGGAAATGGTGAAGCAGGAGGTCACGGTGAAACTGAAAACGGATCGTCTGAAGGATCCGAAGGCTTTCGACGTCATCGAGGGGGTCCAGAACTACGTGGTCAAGGAGGAGGCACAGGCCAACCGCACGTCCCTGACCTTCATCCTGGAAGACGATGCGCCCATCGGAGACATCATGTCAGAGGTCCTGAAGCAGGGGAGCAAGGTCCAGTCCATGGAGAAGATCGACCCGACCCTGGAGGAGGTCTTCATCAGCCTGGTCGGGAAGGGGCTGGGTTGAACCGGGAGGACGCGCGGGTAAGCAACCCCCTCGTCCTCAACTTCCGTGCCTTCATCGGACGGGCCTATCCCCGGGTCATCGGGGCGCACAGGGAGCTGAGCTGGATTTTCTTCAACACACTCCTACCGCTCCTGAGTGTGGCGGCCTACGTCTACGTCTACGCGGCCCTCGGGGCCCCCGCTGCGTTTGCCGGCTTCGTCATCCTGGGCGGCACGATGGTTGCTTTCTGGATGAACGTCCTGTGGAGTATGGCGGCCCAGCTGTACTGGGAGAAGGAGATTGGGAACCTTCAGCTCTACATGATGGCACCCATGTCTCGGATGGCCCTCCTCGGGGGCATGGCCGTCGGGGGGATGGTCATGACCTCCACCCGGGCCGCCGCCACCCTCATCCTCGGCGTGCTCATCTTCCAGATCGCCTTTGTCATCGTCAATCCCCTGCTCCTCGCAGCAATCTTCTTGGTGACCCTGGTGGCCCTGTACGGCATGGGCATGCTCTTCGCCTCCGTATACCTCCTCTATGGACGGGAGGCATGGAACATCTCCAACCTGCTCCAGGAACCCGTCTTCCTGGGCGCGGGTTTCTACTTCCCCGTCCAGTCATTCGTGCGAATCCTAGGAGGCGCGGGGTTCTGGGTTGCCATCGGGGTCAGTTTCATCCCCATGACCCTCGGCCTGGACGCGATGCGGCAACTCCTCTTCCCGGAGCTCCTCGAGTGGGCCTTCCTTCCAGCCGACATTGAACTCTACATCCTCATCGTGCTCGCCGTCGTCTTCGTCTTCCTGGCGCGCCGGGCCCTGGCCTACCTCGAGCGACTCGCCAAGCAGGAGGGGAGGTTGACCCAACGCCATCTCTGAGCACCCACCTCCGGACCCTGCGGACGGCCGCCTGGCTCGGATGGCAGTACAGCTCCAATTGGACCGATCCCTGGCTGTTCGTCATCTACTCCATCATCAAGCCCGTGGCGGGCACCCTCATCCTGGTCTTCATCTACTACGTCGCCGCGGCGGCAGGCGGAGCCG
>JAJISK010000003.1 GCA_022848785.1 Thermoplasmatota archaeon | reverse complement strand
GACGGTCAGGTCCACGAGCTCACCGATTCCCCGCGGCCCATAGACCACAAGCTCCTCTTCCCGCTCGTTCATGCTCATGCTCTGCACGAGTCCGGGCAGGCCCAGAAAGTGGTCCCCGTGGAAGTGGCTGATGAGGATCCGCGACACCTGCATGAAGGAGAGCTTGCTGAGCATGAACTGCCGCTGGGTCCCCTCCCCGCAGTCCATGAGGATGATCTCGCCTCCCCGCTTCACGGCGATCGCGGAGACGTTGCGGTGGGGGGAGGGCATGCTGCCGCTGGTGCCCAGAAAGACAATTTCCATTGGGGGTCTCTCAATGCTGGACGAGATATAGGTTTTCACGTAGGGCCTAGAGTGGGGAAACCTGTCCTCACCCACGAGACGGAGTCGGACCTTATTCCCGAGGTTAGCTCGGATCGTGGGACCGGGGTCCGCCTCCCCGCCAGAGGTCAGAGACCATCCGGGGGTTGGGAAATCCCGGCCGCAGAGTATAATCGCGACCACCTCTCCTTCGGCCTGTGGGCCAGAGACGAATAAAGCCCTAGTGGAAGGAGAGCGCCACCCGCAGTGCGGCGGATCGAATGTCCCTGGCGTTCGTAACCGCGCCCTCGGCCGCCGCCGTCCCGCCCGATCAGGGAGCCTGTCGGCCCCTCCGACCCCACAGGATCAGCGCGACGGCCACGACGATGAGGAGGACGATGAGACCGATCGAGGTCCCCGCGAAGACAACGGGGTCAATTCCCGCGGGTGGCGGTGGAGGTGGCGCCGCCAGCTCGACGGTTACCGTCACCTGATCGGTGACCTCCGGCGACAGCGGGCTGTGATCGTTGTTGTGTAGGGAGACCTGGATGGTGTGGTCGCCCTCCGCCAAGTCCTTCACGGGGTAAATGAGCCCCGTGACTGCAAAGTCGATCGTCGTCCCGTCGACGGTGACGTGGTAGTGACCTCTTCCAGGGACGCTAGCCTGCCCGACGCTCTCGGCGTCGATGATGAAGCCCGCAATCTGCACTTGCAGGAACACGACCGTCCCAACGGTCGCGCCAGCCGTCGGCTCCACGATCGAAATACTGGGGTCGGCCGCCGTCACTGTAATCGTATCCTCGACGGTCGGGGAGAGAAGCTGGTGGTTGTTCGTCCGGAGATCGACCTTGACCGTGTGGGAACCGGGGGTGAAGGAGGGAATCGTGAAGGTCGACTCCGTGGGGGTGGTGCCCGTGAAGCTGCCATCGACGAAGACGTGGTAGTGCCCGTGACCCGGGATGGGATTGCCGCCGAGGTTTTCGCTATCCAGTTCGAGGCCTTGTACATCGACCTGGAAACGCGGTCCCTGGGTGCCGACCGTGCTGCCATCCGCCGGATCGGTGAGGGCAATCGACGGGGCCACCACGGTCACCGTGATGTTGTCCCAGACGGCGGGCGACAAGGACGCGTGCATGTTCGTGACCAGCTCCACGCCCAGCTTCATCGGACCCACGGGAAAGTTCGAGAGGTCCACGATCGGGTCCCCGGACAACACTCCGGTGAACGAATCGTTCACCCAGACATGGTAGTGGCCATGACCGGGATTATCAGCCTGACCTATAGAGGCGGGATCCAGCGTAAAGTTGGCCACGGATACCTGCAGGCGGAAACCGAGGGTGCTGATCGTTTGGCCTGCCCCTGGGGCGAGGATCTCAATCTCTACCTCAGGCATGACGACCGCTTCGTTGGATCGGGGGCCCTCCCCGACGGTGTTTTCGGCACTCACCTGGTAGTAGTACGTCTGGCCGGTCATTACGGCGGTGTCCGTGTAGGTGAGGAGGGTGCCAGCATTGGCGAGGAATACGGCGGCACCCGGAGCCGTGTCCCGGTAGACCACGTAGTTCGTGAGGGGAGATCCGCCGTCGGAAAGGGGCGCCTGCCACGTGAGCCCGACCTGGCCAGCCCCAGCGGTCGCCACGAGGTTCTGGGGCGCGCTAGGCGCGGTCGCCGTCGCCGTTGGCGTGGCGGAGTCTACGTTCGACGTTAGACTCTCCCCGATGGTGTTGTTGGCACTCACCTGGTAGTAATAGATCTGGCCGGCCATCACAGCCGTGTCCGTGTAGGTGAGAAGTGTGCCTGCATCGGCGAGGAAGAAGGCGGCGCCTGGGGCCGTGTCCCGGTAGACCACGTAGTTCGTGACGGGGGATCCGCCGTCGGAGAGGGGTGCCTGCCACGTGAGGCTCACCTGGACGACTCCTTCGGCCGCCTGGAGGTTCCGGGGCGCGGTGGGTGCGCTAGGTGCCGTCGGCGTGGCCGAGTCTTCGTTGGATCGCGGACCCTCCCCGACGCTGTTCTCGGCACTCACCTGGTAGTAGTAGATCTGGCCGGCCATCACGGCGTTGTCCGTGTAGGAGAGGGAGGTGCCAGCATTGGCGAGGAATACGGCGGTTCCCGGGGAGGTGCCCCGGAAGACCCGGTAGTTCGTGATCGGGTACCCGGGTTCAAAAGAGGCCGCCTGCCACGTAAGGCCGACTTGGCCGACTCCGGCCGTCGCCACGAGGGTCCCCGGTGCCGAGGGCACGGCCAGGGCCCCGATCATGCCAAAGCCAGCAGCTAAGAGTGAGAAGATGACGATGACCAGTGCAACACTTCGCAAGGCGGTCCCCCTTCCCTCAATGTGCCCTTAAGGGCGACGATGAGGTTATGCTGCAATTGTGCTCTCCTGCCTCTTAAGATTTGTCCCAGACGTTGCCAGAAGAAGTCGGTGACCTTACCGTGCGGTTTCGACGGCGAGCGTTTCCTTAGCTCTCGCCCAGTCATCGTCTCATCGCGCTTTATCAGATTTATTAACCTACCCGGCTATCAGATGGCGGTGGTCGGATGGTGGTTCTGGACGGCGAGAGCCTCACGCCCGAGGCCGTCGTGAAGGTCGCTAGAGAGTATGGGGAGGTCACGATTTCGCCCTCAGCGATCGAAAGGATGGAAACCTCTCGACAATTGGTGGAGGCAATCGGCAGAGAAGGGGGGGTCGCGTATGGCATCACGACCGGCATTGGTGAACTGGCAGACGTGAGCATCCCCCAGGACGACCTGCGCCAACTGCAAAGGAACATCGCGCGCAGTCATGCAGCCGGCGCCGGAGAGCCGCTGCCGGAAGACGTGCTGCGGGCCATGATGGTTCTCCGGGCCAATGGACTCGCGAAGGGCCACTCGGGCGTCCGTCCCCGCCTCGTGGAGGTCCTCTGTCAGATGCTCAACCAGGGCGTCCACCCCGTCGTCCCCCGAAAGGGGTCGGTGGGTGCGAGCGGGGACCTGGCCCCCCTTGCGCACATGACGCTGGTCATGATCGGCGAGGGGGAGGCCACCTATCGGGGGCAACGGCTTTCCGGAACCGAGGCGTTGGCGGAGGCCGGCATTGAGCCTGTCGAGCTGCAGCCAAAGGAAGGTCTTGCTCTCGTCAATGGGACCTCGCTCATGGCCGCCTACGGATGTCTGGCGGTCCACGATGGCCTCGCTCTGCTCAAGGATGCCCTGATTGCCGGTTCCATCAGCTTCGAGGCCCTGAAAGGATCACCCGTGCCCTTCGATCCGCGGATTCAGACGCTTCGGGCCCACCCGGGGCAGGCAACCACCGCGCGGGATCTCCTTCAATCCCTCGAGGATAGCGAAATCATACCCTCTCATCTGGGCCCTCACAAGGTGCAGGACCCCTACACCCTGCGTTGCATGCCTCAAGTCTTTGGGGCCGTCCTGGACGTACTTCGACAGGCCGAGAACGTCTTCGGCGTGGAGGCGAACTCGGCCACGGACAACCCCCTCCTCTTCCCGGAGGACGGTGAATCCCTCTCGGGTGGAAACTTCCATGGTCAACCCCTCGCTTTCATGTTGGACTTCCTCGCCATCGCGTTGTGCGCCTTGGGCGCCTTCTCGGAACGACGGGTCGCCCGCCTCGTGGATGGCAACGTGAGCGGGCTCCCCCCCTTCTTAACCCAGAAGTCCGGCCTGCACTCGGGGTTGATGCTGATGCAATACACCGCAGCCGCCCTGGCCTCGGAGAACAAGGTGTTCGCCCACCCGGCGTCGGTGGACTCCATTCCCACCTCCGCCAACCAGGAAGACTTTGTCCCGATGGGTCCCGCCGCCGGGGAAAAGCTCTTCCACATCATACGGAACGTTCGGACCCTCGTGGGAATCGAATACCTCTGTGCATCGCAGGGGTTGGAATTCGAGAAGTCCCTCGATCCCGGAAAGGGGCCCCTTACGGCCTATCGGTTCCTTCGCCGACACGTCGCCCCCCTCGAGGAAGATCGCCCCCTTTCTCCCGACCTTGAGGCCATCACTTCCCTCCTTGAGGAGGGAAAGATCGTGGAAGCCGTTGAGGCCGAGATCGGCCCAATGCTCACCTGATGCGGGAAGGATGAGACAGCGGGTCAAGTTGGGTCACGATGACGCCTTCACGTTGATCCGAAAGACCTGCTCCCAATCGTAGTCCTGCTCGTCGATGAGGCGCCGGGCCTTGGCCTTCACCATGACAGGGACCTCTCCCGAGGAGGCGAACACCAGGGTGAAGGGCAGGGACACTTCGTCGTTCGCGCGGACCGAAGGGGGCACCTCCAACCCCTTGACCTCGAGCTCCCCAAGCACCTCGACCTCCAGGTCCTGGGCCAGCGCCTTGCTCGTGTTCTGAATCCGGAGGGTCGCCTCCACGTCCTTCCCGACGGTGGCGCCGGACACGTCCAAGTGCCACTCCAAGGTCGGGGTGAAGGCATCCAGGGCCTCCCGGACCTCTTCGAGACTCCGCTCCGCATTTTCCAGGGCGGCGACCGGATTGGATTCGTGCAACGCCATGGCCTGATCGAGGGAATCCTCCGCCGCTCCCACATTGATCCCGAACTTCTTCGCGGTCGTGATGATGGATCGTGCCTCGGCGGTCGCTTCGACGAACCGCTTGGCCGTGTCCTCGAGGGAATCCAACGACTCCCTGGCTTGCTGGACGAGCCGCGCGGCCTTCTCGTAGGCCTTCTGCGCCAAGGCCTCCTTGGCCTCCGCGATCTGGCCCCGGGGTTCGTTCACTTCCGCCGACAGTTCTTCCGCGTGGTCCAGGGCCCCCTCCGCCTCCTTGATGACCTCCTCCACCTTCGCCTGCATCGCATTCTGGACCTCGACCAGGGAGCCGGAGAGCACCTGGTGGGCGCTGACGAATTGATCCTCCTCGAGGTAGGCAAGGCCCTCCGACAGGCGGTCCTCCAGGCCCTCGACCTGACAGTCGAGGAGGCTGCTCAGGACCCGGGCATTGCGCAGCTTGCCATGGAGGTCAGTGAGGTAGCTGGAAACCATCCCGGATGCCTCCGTAGCCAACCGGTCGTACGCTTCCTTGGCCCCTTCCATGTCGGCGTTCTTAGAGGCCGTCTTTCCCTCGTCCAGGGTCAAGGACAACTGCGAGCAGTCCAGGCCCAGCGTGTCGGCGACATTGAAGTTCCGGAGGGCGACCTCCTCGGACCTGTGCATGACCTCCCACTCCTTCTTGAGGCGGCCGAGTTCGTCACTCGCGTTGATTGCCACCTCGAGGGACTTCACGTAGTCGCCCGCCTCGAAGGCATCCTCCGCCTCCTTGAGGAGCCGCTGCAGGAGATCCACCTCCGTGGGCAGGGCGCGGATCCGCTCCCGAGCCGTCTCGAGGGAGTTCTGAGCGATTTCCCACTGAAGGGCCATTCTTTCCAGAAGCGCCTCGCTCTGCATCGCGGTGGCGAGGGATTGCTGATACTGCCCCTCGCCCATCTCCTTCCGGGCCTGCACCAGGAGGGCATCCGCTTCGGCGGTCGCGATTCCCTCCTTTTTCGCCTTGGCGGCCGAGGCCTCGAACCCCTTAATCATTCGCTCGATGCTGTCCTTGCGGTCTCGTGCCAGCTGGCCGAGGGCCTCGCCCGTGAGTTGCCTGGCCACGAAGAGATGCCCGTCGTTCAGGGCCTTCGCGGCCTTGATCAGCAGTTTCTCTGGACCGCCGACCTTGATGCTTAGGGCCTGCAGGTCTGCGATGAGGGTTTCCCCCTCCTTTCGGTCCTGCAGGATTTCCTCGTAAATCTCGGCCAGGGTTTCCGACTGGGTCAGGACTTCCTGCGAGCGCTCGGCGGCCTCCTTGAGCTTGCGTTCCTTCAAGAAGCCCTTGATCTCCTTCACGGCCGCCTGGAGTTCACCGATCTCCGGGGCGGGAACCTGGACCTTCTCCAGCATGCTCTCGGATCGGGCGACGCGACTGTTCACGCTGTTCAGCACACCGGCCTGAGTCTGGGCCTGCACCTCCATGGCGAGCTCCACGGCCTCCCGGAAGTCGCCGTGGTCGAGGGCCCTTTGGGACCGGGCCAGCAGGCTGACCCAAGGCCCAACGTCGACCTCGAGGGTCTCCGCGAGGGCCAGGCTCGCCTTGGCCACATTCAGCCGGTCGTTGACGTTGAGAACGCTGATGGCCTTCTCCGCCGCCGACCGGGCGTCTCGGGCGATCTCCAAGGCCCGCTCGACCTCCCCTTCCTCGAAGGCCGTCTTACCTTGGAGCATCAGTTCCACGGCCCGGGCCATGTTGATGTCCTTCTTCTTGCCCTCCGCCACGAGGACCGCGGCGGCCCCCATGGTGTCGCGGACCTTCTGAAAGGCGTCCAAGTGGGCTTTGGCCGAGGTGTCGCAGTCGCGGAGTCTGATGAGACCCTGAGGAATGTCGCCGCCCGTGATGGCCGTCTTGGCGGCCTTCAGAAGCTCCTTCTCCTCCGCGATGTCGATGCCTGCATTTCGGGCTTCGATGACCCGCGCCTTCACCTCGTCAAAGGCACGCTGAGTGAGGTGAATCAGGACGTTACGGAGGCTCTCGACCTGGTGGAAGAGCTTGGGGAGCTCCCCCTGCTCCAGGGCCTCCTTCGCCGAGAGGTGGGTTTCTCGGAGCCCATCGATCTTCAGGTCGTGTTCCGTAGCGAGTTCGTGCGCGGCCTGGAGTCCTTCGACCACCAGGCTGCCGAAGGATTCGGAGAGGTCGCCGGCCTTCTCCTCTGCGTCCTCCGCCAAGCGGGCCGCGGTGCTGAAGTCGCGCACGTCGAGGGCCGTCTCCACCTTCAGGAGAAGCTCGGACACCTCTTGGGTGGCCGCGGTGGGTGGCAGGGTGTCCTTCAAGGTTTCGACCTTGGCGTGGAAGTGGGAGGTGAGACGGGCCTCCGTCTTCTGCAGAAGCTTGGTCGCCTCGGTGAGGGCCTTGCTGACTTCCTTCGATTGAAGGAGCTGGGTGCACTCTTGAATCCCCGCGTTGGCCTCGTCGAGATCGAGGTCAATGTTCTCTGCCAGCGTGACAATAAACTGGACCTCGTCCAGCATCTCTGTGCATTGGTCGGTTCGGGCCTTCTCGAGTCCCTCCTCGACCTTCCTGACCTGCGCATCCCAGCCCTTCATATCGCCGGAGGCGAGCTTGTCCTCCGCCTCCGATAGGAACCCCCGCACCGAGGTCAGTTCGAGACCCTGATCCGCGAAGGAAGCGATTTCACCGTCGAGCTGTTGGGCTCGCGCGGTGGCCTCATCGAGCTCGCCCACGAGCCTGTCCAGTTCCTCATTCCCCTTCTCCGCGTAGTAGAGGGCGTCGGTGTGCTTGCCCTCCTGCAACTTCTCTCGGGCCCTATTGAAGATCTCCATGGTGGCTTCAATGTGGACGTTCATCTCCTTGGCCCGGAGGAACTTCGGCCTCGAGTTGGAGATCGTCTCTAGGACCAGCTTGAACTTGGCATTCTCGAGTCCTTGGATGGCCTCTCGAAACAGTTCGGAGGCCCGATTGTAGTCCTCCGCCTTCGCGGCCTCCAAGGCCTCCTCCCCCAGGGATTCGGCCAGGGTGACGTCGATTCCCAGCTTCTTGGCCTCCTCAAGCGGCTCTTGGAGGTTTGTCTTGCCGGATTCGAAGCCCTTCTGCAGCTGTCGCTCCGCTTCGACGCGAGCCTGCTTCAGGTAATTGAACGACTTCTGGTAGTCGCCGCCCTCCAACTCGGTCTTGGATTTCTTGAGGTATCCGTCCGCCTTCGCAATGTCCGCCTTCAGCGCGCGGCCGGCCTCGATAAGCTCCCGGACGACCTTTTCCTCGGTCTCGAGCTCATAGCCCAATTCGCGACCGAGGATATCGAGGGCCTCTTCGGTGTGGGTGAGGGCGTCCTCGTACTCCGATTCTTCCAGGGAAGACCGAGCACGGGAAAGGAGATCCTCCGCCATCGTCGTATCCTTCTCCATGGCCTTCGCGGTGAGGACTCGGGTCTGAACGGAGGAGAAGGAGGCGGACAGATGCTCGTTCATGGTCTTCTCGAGCTTCGTCCAACTGCGTCGGGCGGTCTCTACGCCTTCTCGGAAGCTCCCCTTTTCGAGGGCCTCTCGGGCGCTACCCAGGAGCGCCTCGAATTCGGTGGAGTCGACTTCGGCCCGCTGAAGGAGGGCAACGAACGCCTCCGACGCCTCGAGGACCGAGTTGGCCTCTTGGATGAACGCCGCCCTGGCCCTGTCCTCCCCCTCCTGGGTTTTCAAGAGGGCAAGTTTGTAGTCCTTGGCCGCCATGGCGCTGTTCGCCTGGGCGAGAAAGTCCTCCGACTCCGCAACTTGGCAGCCGACCTTCTTGGCGTCGTCGATAAGGCCTTCCAGCTGCTGGACTCGCTCGTCGGCGAGCTTCCGATTCTGCGAGGCCTCTTTGGCCTTCTCCTCGAGCTGTCGCGAGAGTTCGATGTGTCGGAGGTAGCCACTCAATGGGTGTCCGCCCCGATATGGTTTGCCAAGTCCCCCTGGCTTCCAATCCCTCGCGGAGGATGCTATAAATACGTTAGGCCGTCGTTATCAGATGGCCAGCTCACTGGCCCTGCCTCTTTCCCCGACCCGCGACGCCATGAGACGGCGGAGGTCCTCGCGGCCCCGCACGTCGAGGCCGAAGAACTCGGGAAATCTGCCCGTCGTGGACAACAGAAGGGTGCGGCCCCGAGGTCGGGCCGCGATGAGCCCCCGCTCGCGGAGCCGCCGCACGTGCTCGTACGCCCGGTACCCCACCAGGTTGGCCAAGTGGCTCTGCTTGACGGGCTGGTGATAGGCGATGAGGGCGGCGGTCCTGAGGACGCCGGGGGGCAGAGTCGCAGGAGCCATGTCGGAGGTTTCCCGGCGGTATGGTTCGCGGACCTGGAGGATCCATCGGCGGCCGTGGCGGACCACCGCAATGGCGCTGTCCCGATCGTTGTATTCCTGGGCCAGAAGCGTGAGCAAGCGTCTCACGGTGGGGAGGCTCATCCCCGTGACCTCGGCCAGCTGCCGCTCGGTCAAGGCCCGGGAGGTCAGGAAGAGGACGGCCTCCAGGAGTCCCCGTTTCCGCATTAGGCCACCTCCGGTGCCGGGAGGGCCTCCGGGGTGATGTTTTCGTCTTCATGTAGGGGACGGAGGTAGACCTCGCCATGGGGCAGTTTCTTCTGCCACACTTCGAGCCATCCCATGTCGGCGAGGAACAGAACAGAAAGAAACAGGGTCGCTCGGTCCCACGGATTCCCGTGGTTGAGGTCGCCGAGGCGGGTGACCTCTTCCCCTCGGGCCCGAATGCGGTCCCAGGCCCACTGCAGGTCTTCCGCCAGGTCCTCGCGGTGGAGCTTGTTTCGCAGGCCTTCCACGGCGGGCGTGGGTTCGCGGTTCGACGGTGTGGCGACCACCCCCGGCGTCTCGTGGAACGCCTGGTCCAACGCCTCGAGGAGATCCACGAGGCTTACGGGTCGCTGGATCTCGCGATGGAAGCCCTCTTTCAGGGGGGGATCCTCCCCATGGAGGATCTGGTGAGTCAGGTCCACCTGCTCGGGGGCCTGATAGAACCCGGGCATGACGTCCCACCCGTCGTCGATTTCCTCCGGGGGAGGATTGACCGCCTCCGCCGTCGAGAGGATCATCTCCGACTGAAGCTTGAGGACCGACCAGGCAAGGAGGACGAGTCGTCCTGCGGCGACGAAGTTGACGGTCTCCAGCCGCCGGAGCCGCTTCAGGTATTCTCGGGAAAAATGGGCGAGGTCGATGTCCCAGGGATCAAACGAGTCCTCGAGGACGAGCTCGAAAGCCGCGACCACGCTGTCCTCGTAGCGGTTCGCGGTGGGAACGATCCTTCCCTCCTGGACGCGGTTGAGGAGCTGCACGTACCGCGCCATTTTCTCCGGCTCTTCCTCCTCTAAGGCCTGGTGGAAGAGCAGGTGATCCATCACCCTCTCGTATCCAGGCATCAGGCCGCCACCTCCGCCGTCTCGGCCTGGGGGATCTCCTCCTCTAAGACCTCGTCCAGGTTGACCTGCATGATGACCTTCGAGAGGCCATTGCGTCCCATGGTGACTCCCACGATGTGGTCCGCCTCCTTCAGGCTCACCTTGCGAAGGGAGATCTGGATGAACTGGGCCGACACGGCGTTCTTGCGGACCATCCGGGCCACTCTCTCGGCGTTCACCGCGTCGAGATTCTGGTCCACCTCGTCGAGGAGGTAGAAGGGCGAAGGATCGTGACGCTGGAGGGCGAAGATGAAGGCCATGGAGACCAGGCTTTTCTCTCCGCCGGAAAGGGCCTCCAGGCGGTGAAAGCGCTTTTCGGGGGGCCGCACCCGGATGAGAAGCCCGCCCGCGAAAGGGTCCTCCTCGTTCTCCAACGCAAGACTCGCCTCGCCTCCTTCACTGATGTCGGCGTACACGGTCGCGAAGTTGGGTTGTAAGGCATGGATGACCTCCAGCAGCCCTTGCTTCTTCTTGGCCTCCAGCTCTCCGACGAGGCGAAGGAGGTCACGGCGCTCCTTCCGCATCCGGCTAAGCTCCGCCTTGAGCTCATGGTGACGAGTCTCCTGGGCCTCGTAGTCCTCCAGGGCCCGGAGGTTCACGGCCCCAATCCGGTTCAACGCCTTCTCGCACCGGGCCACCTCTCCGTCGATCTCTTTCATGGATGGAAGGGGTTCAGTCGGCGCGTCGTACTCTTGAGCCCGGGCCTCGGCGTCCTGGACCTGCCCCTGAAGACTCGCCATCTGCGTCTCTAGGCCCACCAAGAAGTCATCCGTGGTCTCTTGCTTGCTCTCCGCCTTCGCAATCTCTGCCTCCAGACGCGTCTTCTCCTCAAACGCCCGATCCCGCTTGCCTTGGACGTCCTGTGCCTGGGAGAGCGTGTTCGCCTGGAGCTTCTCCAAGGCCAAGATTTCTTCCTGGAGTTGCGTGCGCGTCTCATCGAGCTCTCGGAGCCGAACCTGCGTCTCGGCAACCTTGTCTCCGTCCTGGGTCAACTGCGCCTCGAGTTCGCCTCGCCGCTCCTCTTGGAACGCGAGTTGATTCTTCCGGATTTCTCGCTCGGATTCCAGCCTGTTGGCGCGTTCCAGTAGGTTGAGCCGTTCGCCCTGGAGCTTGCGGAGCTGTTGGGAGATGCGAGCCGGTGTGACCTTCCCCATGGCAAGGCGAACCTCCTTCCTGCGTTCTTGGGCGGCGGCGAGTTTCTTCTCCGCGTCCTCAAGGCGCTCCCGGACGGCCTCCGCCTCTTGGATCACCTGGTCTCGTTCCTCGGTCTTCTCCGCGATGGCAGCGGACGTGATTTCGAGACGCCCCCGCAACTGCTCCTTCTGGCCCCCGAGGAGGTCGCGTTTCGACCCCTCCCGGTCCTCGGTCACCTGGGCCTCTCTGAGGCTCTTCCCCAGTTCCTCGCGTTCCGCTTCGACCTGGAGCAGGCGTCCCTGGAGCTTCTTCAACTCCTTCGAGGCCTTCCGGAGTTGGGCCGCGAGCCGGTCGCGGCCCTTGGCCGATCCCTTGCCGAAGCGGAGGATAGGGTCCTCCATGTGTCCTCCCACCATGGCCCCACTGGCCTCGATGAGCTGTCCATCGAGGGTCACCAGGCGAACGCCGCCCATGAGCTTCCGGGCTCGGTCCAGGTTCTCCACGACTACGGTGTCCCCGAAGACGAACCAGAAGGCGTTCCGGTAGTTCTCGTCGAACGAGACCAGATCGAGGGCGAACCCGGGGGCCTCCTTGACCGCCATCAGGGCTTTGCCCCTCGGCCGCCCCGGCAGCATCTTGGAGAGGGGGAGGAAGACGGCCCGGCCATGCTTCTTGCGTTTGAGGTGCTCGATGGCCTCGGCCGCAACCGCATCGTCATCGACCACGATGGCCTGGAGACGACCTCCGGCCGCCACCTGAAGCGCCCGTTCGAATTTCGCTTCCACCCGCCCCAATTCGGCGACCGTGCCGTGGATCCCCTCGATCTTCCCCGCATCTCGGGCTTCTAGGACCGACGAGACCGCTCGGTTGTAGCCCTTCCGGATGTTCTCGGCGGCTTCCGCCTCGGCCTGGGCGTGACTGAGCTCACGTGAAAGGGTCCGGACTGCGCTCTCCAGCTCGGCGGATTGTTGGACGAGCTCCCGGCGTTCCCGCTCAAGGTCCTCGACGCGCTCTTGCAATTGACGCAATTCCGTCGCCTTGCTTCGAGAACACGATGCCGATTCCTCGGTCTGCCAATCGGCGTCCTCAACGTCGAGCTCCTGGGTCTTCTGTTCCTCGCCGAGCTGTGTCAAGTGCTCGCGAAGCTGTTCCAGTCGTTGGGTGAGCTTCTCTCTCTCGAGGACCCGTTCCCGACAGACCGTATCCCGGGCATCGATTTCCTGATCGAGGGCGACGGCGGCCTTTTGAAGTTTCAGAATACGCGCATCGGACTCGGAAGCACCCCTCTCCAGTTCGGCGATTTGCGACTCCTTCGACGCCACCGCATCCGCAAGCCTCTGAAGCTCCGTCTCTGCTTCCTGGGCTTGCCCTCGCAGGGTCTCCATCTCGCCGCGGATTTTCTTGAGGTCGCGCTGGAGGCGAGCTATCTCGGCCCGGAGGTCCTTCTGTCGCTCCTTCCCCCGCTCCCTCCCGTCCTGGGCACGCGCCCGTGCGATGCGGAGATCGTCCAGCTTGGCTCGGAGGGCCTGAAACTCCTCTCCGCCCTCCTCTGCGAGGCGTTCTTCGAGGACCTGGAGGCGTTCTTCCTCCTTCCCGAATGTCTTCCGGAGGCGAGTCACCTCCGCCTTCCACCGCGCCCGCTCCGACTCATAGCGTCGGACCTGCTCGGCGGCTGAACCCAGCTGGACCTCCAGGAGCTGAATCTCCTTGTGGGCTTTCTGACTCCGTGCGGTCTCCAGGGCTTCCTGCAACTCCCGGTAGCGCAGGGCCCCTTCGCGATCTCGCTCGAGCTGTCCGAGCAGACGGCGGATTTCCCTGAGGATGATCTCGATGCGATCCAAGTCCTCCTCGACCCCCCCACGTTTGCGCTCTGCACGCTGGATGTCTTCATCGAACCGGGAGATGCCGGCGATGTTCTCTAGGACCCGACGACGCTCCAACGGGGTCATGTCGACGATGCCTTGGACGTCCCCTTGCTGCACGATGTTGTAGCCATCGGCCGAGATCTTGGCGTTCGCCAGGAGGGTGTCGAAGTCCGCCAGGGTCGCCTTTCGGCCGTTCACGTAGAAGTAGGAATTGTACCCGTCTTTCACGCCCTTCGAGCGTCCCACGTAACGGGTGAGGCGGACCTCATTGGCTTCCAGGGGAATCGTTCGGTCCTCGTTGTCGAAGACAAGGGAAACGCGGCAGTAGTCGGCGGGCTTCCCCCCGTGCCCCCCGTCGTAGATGAGGTCCGTGAGCCGCCCGGCCCGGATCACCCGAGAACTCTTGGGGCCGAGCACGAAGATGACGGCGTCGCCAATGTTGCTCTTGCCGCCCCCGTTGGGGCCTGTAATCGCTGTATAACCGGACAGGATGGGGAGTCGGAGGCGTCGGCCGAAGGACTTGAAGTTCTCCAGCTCGATCTCTTTCAAAAACAAGAAGCGACCCCCTGACGACAGCTGCGCCTTCGTCGCGTCGCACGCATCCCATCCGTCCCATCCGACAAGGACCCCTTGCGGAGCGGCCCCTAGTTTACAGGTCCCTATAAAAGCGTTTCCGAGGTCTCAGATGGCACCCTTCCGCTCCAGTGGCCCGGGCCCCTCGGCCAGGGCTTCCTGGACGAGTGCGGCGATCTGGGCGCCGCTGGTTCCGTCTCCGTACGGGCTGGGCGCGGATGGGGGCACCGGGTCATCCAGGTACTCCCGCATGGCCGTGATCACGCCCTCGGCGGTCGTACCGACCACCTTCGCATACCCCGCCGCCACGGCCTCGGGGCGCTCGGTGCTGCGGCGGAAGACGAAGACCTTCTTCCGGAGGCCCGGGGACGTCGCTTCCTCCTGAATCCCCCCGGAGTCCGTGACGATGCAGCTCGCGTGCTTCATGAGGACCAAGAAGTCGAAATAGCCCACGGGAGGGAGGAGCAGGACGTTCTCCGACTCACGGACTCTCTTGTAGATTCCCGCCTCCTCCATTCGCGTCTTGGCCCGCGGGTGGACCGGGTACACGACCGGGAGCGGCGCGCGTCGGAGGAAATCCACCAGCTCCCGGAGGGTGTCCGGATCGTCGACGTTCTCGGCCCGGTGGGCGGTCACAAGGCAGAACCGGTCGTAGGGAACGAGATCCATCACGCTGGATCGAGCCTCCGCAAGGGGGAGGTACCGGAGGCTCGCGTCGATGACGGTGTTTCCCGTAACCCAAACGGTGCCCCAGACCGCCTCCTGACGGAGGTTCTTTGACGCGAGGTCCGTGGGGGCGTAGAGGTAGGAGGAGAGGTGGTCCGTCAACCGCCGATTGTGCTCCTCTGGCATCCGCAGGTCGTGACTGCGGAGACCCGCCTCCACGTGCCCGACATCCACGCCGAGCTTGGCCCCCGCAAGCGCGGCGGCGAGAACCGTATTCGTGTCCCCTTCGACCAGGATCAGCCTGGGTGGGTCCTCGGCGAAATGCTCCTCCAGCCGGATGAGCGCCTCCGCCGTCTGCTTCGCCTGCGACCCCGAGCCCACGTCAAGCTCGGCATCGGGCGATCCCAGCCCCAGCTCTTCCAGGAACACTTCCGATAACGTGTGGTCGTAGTGCTGGCCCGTGTGGACCAACGAGAAGGAAACGTCCTCCTCCCGTAGGGCCAGGATGACCGGCGCCATCTTCACGATTTCGGGGCGGGTCCCGACGACGACGGTGAGGTCCACGGGGGCCGGACCAGGCTCTCCGTGGATAAAGCCTCCCCAGTGAGTCGTGACCCCGATTCTCAGGCACGGAAAAGGCAGAGGAAAGGTCATAACACGTCTCGGGCTTCGAGAGGCCGTGCTCGTCAGCGTTCTGGTGACCGCGCGGAACGAGGAGCACAACATCGCAGACCTCCTCGACAGCCTCGTGACGCAGGAGGCCCCCCTCGAGATCATCGTGGTTGATTCGAGCAGCGAGGACCGGACGAGGGACATTGTGGGTGAGTACGCGTCCCGGTACGGCTTCATCCGACTCGCGAACCACGGCGGGACGAGAGGGGAGAGTCGGAATTACGGGATCCGCATGGCCGGCGGGGATGCCGTGGCCTTCATTGACGCCGATTGCATCGCCAACCCGTTTTGGCTGAAATACATCCGGCAGGGGCTGGAGCAGTCCACCATCGTGGCCGGCCGGACGATCCAGATCGGATACGGACCCTTCGAGGAGCTCGAGCGGGTGGAGCTCATCTACCGTGGGTTTGACATCACCTACCCGAGTGCCAACCTCGCCTACCGGGTGGAGGCTCTCCAGCAGGTCGGAGGCTTCGATGCCTGGTTCATCACGGCGGAAGACATCGACATGAACCTTCGGGCGGTGAAGGAGGGCCATTCCATCCTGCACGACCCCCGGGCGATCGTGTATCACCGCACCCGCGCCTCCGTGTACGACTTCTTTCGGCAGGCCTTCTGGAACGGCGCGGGGCGGAAGCAGCTGACCCTCAAGCACGGCGGCCTGTGGAGTCGGTACAGTCCGCTGGAGATGGCCCGCCAGCGCATGACCTTCTGGGCGCTCTCACGACTCGTGCTGGCCCTCCTGGGGTACCTCGGGTACAAGCTGTTCGGCGCCCCCCCCCGACGCCGGATAGCGAGAGGGTAAGCTCTTTATCGCGCCCGTTGGGTAGGCTCGCCCGGCCTGCATGGTCGACATCTCGGTTGTCATTCCAACGCGGAACGAGGAAGCCTCCATCGGCCGCGTTCTGGATGAGGTCCATGAGGCGTTCGAGGGTACCCCCATGACCTACGAGATTCTCCTCGTGGACACCCTCTCGGAGGATCGGACCGTGGCCATTGCCCAGGAAAAGGGGGCCCACGTAATCCCGGAGGATCGTCGCGGGTACGGTCGCGCCTACAAGACGGGCTTCGCGGCGGCCAAGGGGGACCTGATCGCGACCCTCGACGCGGATTGGACCTATCCTGCCCGTGAGATCCCTCGGATCGCCGCCCTCCTCGAGGAGGAGGCATGGGACTTCGTCTCCGGCGACCGGTTGACGTACTTGGAACCTCACGCCATGGAGGTCCATCACCGCCTCGGGAACAAGCTCCTGAACCTGACGGCCTCCCTCCTCTATGGGGTCCGTCTCCGGGATTCCCAGTCGGGGATGTGGGTCTTCCGTCGCGGAATCCTGGACCGGCTCACCTTGGCGAGCGAGGGCATGCCTTTCTCCGAGGAGCTGAAGCTCGAGGTCGTGGAGAAGGGGCTGCGGTTTACCGAGGTCCCCATCCACTATCGTCCGCGGATTGGGGAGGCGAAAATCCGGTCCCTCGCCGATGGCTGGGGAAACCTCCGCTTCCTCCTCAAGAGGAGGCTCACGCCTTCGGCGTAGTGGCCAGAAGCCGATCGACCATCCATCCGGGGTCGAAGGGGACCAAGTCGTCGTACCCCTGCCCCTCCCCCAGATAGAGGACGGGCCGACCCACCGCCCGTGCGATGCTCAGGGCCGCGCCCCCCTTGGCGTCGGCGTCGACCTTGGTGAGGATGACTCCGTCGATCCCGACGGCTTCCTCGAAGCCCTTCGCCTGCTCGACCGCGTCGTTCCCCGTCAGGGCATCCGCCACAAAGAGGACCAAGTCGGGCTTGGAGACCCGCTTGATTTTCTTCATCTGTTCCATGAGGTTGGTTTTCGTCTGCACCCTCCCCGCCGTGTCGATCAACACGACATCCCGGTGGCGCGCTCGGGCATGCTCCACGGCGTCGAAGGCCACGGCGGCGGGATCGCTTCCGGCTTCATGGGCGATGAGCTTCACCTGCAGACGTTCGGCGTGGACGGCCAGCTGTTCAATCGCGCCGGCCCGGAACGTGTCGCTGGCGGCCAGGACGCAGACCAACCCCTCGCTCTGAAAGAGGTGGGTCAGCTTCGCGATGACCGTGGTCTTCCCGGTCCCATTGACTCCAACGAACATCAGGACCACGGGCTTCTCCCGCTCTCGCACGAAGGCAACGAGGTCGATGGTGGGAACCGCCAAGGCGCGCTGGACTGCCCGGCGGAGGGCCTCCCAGAGGCCCGTCCGAAAGTCCGTCCGCCGGGAGATGCGCTTCCCCAGAAGTTCCTCCTCCATTGACTGGATGATCTCGGAGACGACGCCCAAGGCGACATCGGATTCCAGGAGAACGATCTCCAAGTCGGCGAGGTGGCGATCCAGGGCCGCGCGTTTGACTTTGCGGCCGGACTTCTCCGAAACGAGCTCCTCTAACTCTTCCGGAGCCTTGTCCTTCCACCCCAAGAGCTTCTTACGGAGGGACTCAAACACCTTCCCCCTCCCCCGACTCCCCCTGAGCCTTTTCGTAGGTCTCCTGGACCAAGGCGGCTTGGTCGTTGGCCTGGCCCTCCATGGCCGCGATGCGTCGCAGGAGATCCTCTTGGACCGTCGTGAGCTGGCGGATGCGGTTGTCGAGGCGCTCGATGGCCGACTCGATGGCGTCATCCAGGGCCACCTCCGCCCCGAGGCCCACGATGCACCGCTCCACGTCCGAAATCTGAGCGAAGAGAAAGGAGTTCGCGCCGATGGGAACGAGGATCTCGGTCCCGATGGAGGTGTCCTTGTACTCCACCATGGTACCTCGGGCGCGTGTGTATTCCTGGAGCGAGAATCGGAGGGCCTCCTCCTGCCGGGCGAGGGCGTCCAGCTGGGCCCGCGTGGTCTCGAGGGCATCCACGGCCTGCTGGAGCCCGACCTCCTCGGCCACGTTTAGCCTCCTTCCAGCCGATAGAGGACCACGGAATTCTCCACCTCCTCCCGCGGCACCTCCACAACCTCTTCCACGGCGATGTCCCGACGCTTGGCCCGATGTCTGCTCCCCAGTTCCGAGAGGACCTGCTGCACGGCTTCCTCCTGAGTCTCGGCAGCCACCTCCTGGGTAAAGGACTGTCGAGTGCGGCCCATACGGAACGCGCCGCGGATGCGAAAGGCCTTCACGGTCGCCACCAGACGCGGTTCCGCTAAAAACCTATCTTCCGCTCCGAATGCGACGAAGGACGGCCTTCGCGTCGGCTTCCTGGACCCCCTCCAACGACGCGAGGGACTTGAGCTTCGCTCGTTTCAGCTTTCGTAGGTTCCGATACTCTTCCACGATGGTCGCCACGGCCTCGGGGGAGAGCCCTTCGACCTCTCGCAGTGCCTTCTCGAGGTCGATCTGGTCCTGGGCTTTCCGCTGCAGGCCCTCCAACCGCCTCGCCGACTCCTGATCCTCGGGGTCCAGCTCGGTGGCCCGTCGAAGGCTGGCGATGGCCGGTCCCTGAAGGTACAGATCCTGTTCCAGGACCCCTTTCAGGGCCCACAGCTCGGCGTTGTCGGGCGCGAGACCGGATGCCTCCTCACACAACCGCAGGGCCTCCTCGAGGTTGCCCGCCCGGGCCGAGGCCCTAGCTTTCTTGAGCAAGAACTCCGGACTCTCAGGATTCATCGCGGCGCCCTGATTCGCTTCCAGGGACTGGATCTTCTCCTGCAGCTCCACATCGTCGGGAGCAAGACGCTGCGCCTCGGAGTAGGCCTCCCATGCCAACTCGGGCTCACCGAGGCGCGCCATCAGGTCCCCCTTCCGAACGAGGGCCATGAGGACGGCGGGACTGCCCTGGAGGATGGCGTTGTAGCACTCCAGCGCATCGTCGTGCCTTTCTTCCGCTTCCAAGAGGTCCGCCTTCTCCAATAGGGCCCGCTGATGCCACGGGTCGACATCGAGGATGCGGTCCACCGCATCCAGCGCATCGGCGGGACGATGCACCCGTCGAAGGAGCTCGGTCATCTTCAAGAGCGCTGGCGTGTTGCGTCTGTCGACGCTCAGGATCGTCTCGTAGTCTTGCAGAGCCTCCTGGAACTCCCCCATCGCCATGCGGTCTTCTGCCTTGTCGAGGAGTCCGCCAATGTCGGCCTCCGCGGACTTGAGTGCAGCCCGATCGGGGTCCTCGACCGTCTCGGCGAGGGGAGGGGCGCTTGCCGCGAGTTCATAGGGTTCCACCTGGTCCGGTGGCGGAGGAAGATCCTCTTCCTCGCGGGGCACGGGGACCCGGGCCTTGAGGGGGAGTTCGTCCGCCCTCGCCGGTGCCGGAATCGGGAGGGGCGGGGGCGCGCGCCTTGGAACGGGCTGGGGACGCGGGTAGGGGGGACGGGCATAGCTGGGATAGGGTCCGTAGGCGGGGTTCCACCCACGAGGAATGGGGTACCGCGGGGGCTGCCCAGTCTGCCATGGCCATCGCCCGGCGACGGGGCGTCGGGCGTAGGCGGGCTGTCGTTGGGGCCACTCCTGGACCGGGCGCGGCCGTCGGACGGGCCGGCGACGACGCATCGCCGAAGGCATGGCCTTGAGACCAGCCTCGCGAAGGGGTCGCAGGGATACAAGCCACGCCAGGTTCGAGACCGCCACGATTCCCATGAGAAGGGCAGCGAGATTGATGAAGCCGGTGGGGAGGGCCAGGTTCACCTTGTATGTGAAGGTGGTCGTCGTCCCGACCAGATTCTCAAACGTGACCGTGTATGGGACGAACCCGGTTGCCGTGAGGCTGAAGGTAAGCTGCTGGCCCGCACCGAGGGTCGCGTTCCTGCTGGGCGGCCCGGTGCTCTCCTGAATCTGAACGCGGAGGGAACCGCTCTCGACAACCACCTGGAGGCTCTCCGCATGGCTGATGCCCAGCGCATCTTGGCTGTTGAAGGTCAGCGGAAAGGTCCCCCCCGCCTCCAGGCCTCGCTGGGAGGTGGGGGACAGGAGATTCAAGGTCAGGGCCTTCACCGGGGGGACGAGGAGGAGCACGGCCAGGAGGAGGGCGATGGCAAACGCCTTCTTGGCGTTCCGCCAGCTGATGTCCACTAGGATGTACTTCTGGCCCTCCCGCGGGCCGTGGCGGATTTCCAGGAACCGGAAGACGATGAGCTCGACTGCGATCACCGCAAGGGCAATCACGAGGAGGGGCAGGGCCGCCAGCAGCGGCACGTAGGGCGGGGTCGATCGGATCCCTGCGTTGGCCACGAGGAACGCCGCAAAGGCGAGGACGGCGACGATCTGCAAGGGCAGGAGACGCTCCTTGAAGAGCCGAATCTGGGCAAGCCTGCGGGCGTCCCTAGGTGGGCCCTTCGGTTGCATCGCCAGCCATCCCCGAAGCCAAGGTGGCCATCCCTCGACACATGAGGAAGATGGCCAGATATTCGGGGACGCTGTTCTGCCCGGGTTCCAAATTAAAGGTTTCGCCCATCATATCAGTAACAATAGCCTGGGGAGTCTCGACGCGTATCTTCTCGTGCTCGTAAAGCGCGGGGACGGCGTCGGTGAGGGGGTCGAAGGCGTCCAGCTCATCGCGGGTCAGCGGCACCACGGAGAACCCAGTCTTGCCGTGGAGACTGCCCATCAGGCGAATGAGACGCTTCGTGTCGGAGCTCACGGGCTCGTCCGTGGCGCCCTTCGCGTACTCGACCCCCTGGGCCACCAGGGAGGCCCCGCTGCCCGGGGGAAAGAACTCGAGGTGGCCGGCCTCGACCCGGGCCCGCGTGCCGTCCGCCCCCAGTCGCTGTAGGGTACCGTAGATCTTCTGCGCCCGCTTGGGTCCCACCCCTTCGAGTTGCCGGAGGGCTTCGATCGCCTGCTCCTCCGGAAGTTCGGAGAGGGTCTCCAGCCATTGACTGATGCCACGGGTCGTCCGCCCTCGCCAGCCGGGGTCGGAAGCCATGGGGATGCGAAATCGCTTCAGGGTCCTCGTTTGGCCCCCGAAGGTGCGTTCCTCGAAGGGCTCCCTTCGCCCGACGAGCTGGAGGTCCAGTCCTGTCCCCGTGATGTAGTCGACGATCTCGCGCCGCTCATGGCTCTCGAGGGTGAAGACGCGAGGGTCGCGGATGTGGATGTGATAGCCCCGTGCGCCGGAGAAGGCGATTCGGAGGTCGGCCTCCCGGAAGCCCAAATCGCCCACGAGGAAGTCATCAATGAGACGGATGACCTGCGCCTTTACCGCCTCGAGCATGCCCGGGTAACCCATCTTCTGCCACCCGGAGATGTGGTCTGCGTCGAGGTCGAAGATGAGATCCGCGCCCATCCACCCCTTCTCCGCCATCGTGGGTGCGCCGGGGGTCTCATAGTAGGCGGCGGAGTGATAGACGTGGGCCGGGGACTTGGAACGGATGTAACGGTACAGTGCTCTCTCCTTGGGAAAGCCCAGGTGACGCAGCACGAAGCCACCCTCGAAGAGCATGAAGCCAAACTCACGGCGGCCAAAGCGAGGGGGAAGATGCAGGGGGCGCGCCTGGTAGTATTGCGCAAACTTGGACCGGAGATACCGGAGGGTGGCCTTACGCTTCTCCTCACCCACAGGTGTTCATTGGAGGGCGCCACTTAAGGATTGACGGGGGAGGGAGCCGGGGGTCCCGCCAGCAGGGGCGCCCTAGGTGTCGCTACGGGCGGATTCCGCCTCCGGAGGACGGAGCTCCCAGAGTCGGACGACCTCCACCTCCTCCTCCCCGAGGAGGGTCGAGAGCCCCTGAACGTGACCGTCCCCCACGATGGCAACGATGTCCTGGTACGCCTCTTGCAGGCGACGTAACTCGTTGGCCATGTGGGCGTTCCGTCGATCGACGAGGACTTCCTTCACCGCCGGAAAGTCGCGACCCAAGGCGTCCATGAAGCCCGCCGAGTCCTCCTGATAGTGGTGGAGTTCGCGCTCGATCTGTTCCCGTCCGACGAACAGGGATCCGAAGACGGAGAAGAGAAGTCGAAGGAGCTCCAAGGGGCGGAGGGAAGCCCAGAGGGAGCGCCAGGTCACGCGTGAGTCGATGTCAATCAGGGCCACCGGGATGCCGTGACGTCGCCCGGCGTTCCTGGCCGCCAGCATCTCCTCCCCCACCTCCGCGCCGTACTCCTCCGCAATCCGGCGTTGGAAGCCGGCCAGGAGGCCGTAGACTCCGGGAGTCCGACGCACGCGACCCGGCTCCTCCAGCGCTTGCAAACGGCCGGGGTCGAGTTCAAGGGCGATGAGGTCCGGGCGGCGTCTCTCAATTTCCGCGTGGATGCGAGGACCCAGTCGGAAGACGTGGCTGACCCCGAGGAGCGTGATCATGTCGATCGTCAGACCGCGAGGGGCGGCTAAAAGGTTGGGGACCCGGAATCAACTTCTCACTCGAAGCCATGTTTGCCGACGAGGGGAACGAACACCACCCCGCCTAGGCTTTCCGTCACCAGTTCTCCCTTCACCTTTTTCCCGAGGATCAGGTCTTGGAAGGAGCGGGTTCCCACGGGGACTAGGAGCTTGCCCCCTTCCCGTAGGTCCCGGATGAGGGGAGGGGGGATTTCGGGGGCCCCGGAGGTGACGAAAATCCGGTCAAAGGGCGCCCGTTCGGGGTACCCTTGCGAGCCGTCCCGGACAAGAACCTCCACTCGCTGCTCCAGATCTAATCTCTGGAGACGGCTCCGCGCCTTCTTTGCGAGGGAGGCGATCCTCTCAAGGGCAAAGACACGGCCTTGAGGGCCCACGACTCGGGCGACGAGCGCAGCATGGTATCCCGAGCCGCCGCCGATCTCGAGCACGGAGTGCCCCTCTCGAAGCTCCAGGTATTCCAACATCATCCCCACCATGTGGGGGGCCGAGATGGTCTGGCCGGAGCCAATGGTCAAGGGCGTGTCGTAGTAGGCGCTCTCTCGCAGAGGACGCGGGACAAAGAGGTGACGAGGCATGGCCCGCATCGCCTCGATGACCCGGGGGGTCCGGAGCACGCCGTCCCGAACGAGCCGGTCAACCATCCGCTCGCGTCGTGCCTCGTGACGGTCGGCCATCTATCCTCTCCCGTCTCGACGATGCGAACGGGGGCGACGGACGGCCTGGCAGTAGACGCGGACGATGTCCCGAGCAGGAACGACGCCGTCACGGAGAGTTCCTCGGTGGGTGTTGATCCGGCGAATAACGGCCCGCTCGCGGCCGAGTCGCACAAGATCGCCGATCTGGAATTCCTCATCGGAAAGGGCCCGCAACTCGTAGGGGATGGTCCTTCGGCCCCTGTTCAGGGAAAACTTGACCGTCACCCGGTCGGCTCGCTGGCTCCACAGGGTAGTAATGGTTTCGACGGGAGCGTTCTGGACCCGTCTCTCCCCCACCTCGATGGCGGTAATGCGCACGAGCCTTCCCTTCGCCTCCAATGGGTCTCCGACCCGGACCTCCTCGCCGGGAAAAAGGTCCACCTCAACCTTCCGGGAGGCGTCTCCGTCGCTGACCACGAGGGGGACCTGGACAGGCGCCCATTCCCGATGCGTGTCGCGCCGTGTGTGGCCACAGCGAAGGCAGCGAAACACACCCTCCAACACGAGTTCCTGGCCTTGGGACAGACGACCTCGAAGGACTCGATGGGGTGCTCGTCCGCAGTTGGGGCACTCCAGGTGGAGGGCGCTCGGCGGCTCCATCCCACGTCCGCTATCCATGCACGGGTATAAGGCGTCGAAGGTCAAAGCCGTCGTTCCCAGCCGCAGTCGCTGGTCACGACCTTCCCGGCCCGGGTCAGAGGTCCGCCGCACGCGGGACACCGGGCTTTCTCGAGGAAGTAATCGATCCAAGCCTCGCGAACTTCCCCCACGCTCTCCGCCTGGATCCGGTCCAGGGTTTCGCGAAGTGCCTCGGTCGTGGCCAGATCGTCGAGGGCGACGGTCGGAATCGAGGCTTCTTGCTTCGGACCGCGAATGAGGGTGGCCAGGAGGATGCCGAAGCCGATGCCTCCCATGTGGGCCGCTTGGGCGATGTTGGTCTGGACGCCGAAGAAGAGAAGGAGGGCTTCCCCGAGGATCACCACGCCCACCGCGAGGTAAACCGGTACGCGGGGAAGGATGAGGAACACGAGAATGAAGAAGATACGATCGCGAGGATACAGGGTGAGGAAGGCGCCCGCAACGCCCATGATGGCCCCGGACGCGCCCAGGGCGGCCACGAGGTTCCCCCATTCCACCAGGGCGAAGAGCCCGGCGGCCGCGAGGCCCGCGGTGAGGTAGACTCCCGCAAAGGCTCGACCGCCGATTCGGTCTTCGAGGGGGAGTCCCAGGAGGTAGAGGAAGAGGATGTTGAAAACCACGTGCAACGGGTCCGCATGGAGAAACATGCTCGTGACGAGGGTCCAGGGGCGGAGTTCCACGAGGTCCTGGGGCTTGAACAGCAAGTTCACGACGATGAAGTCGTTCAGGCCGGGGTCGGGGCTAAAGTTGACCAGCAAGAAGAAGAACATGAACAGACCGAGGTTCGCGAGGACGAGGGGCGGTGTGAAATAGGTCTTCCGGAGGAGGGGGTAGAGGAAACTAGCGGCGGCCACCGCGAGGACGAGGGCGAGGAGCCAGAGCACTTCAAAACGAGGGCGAGGAACTGTTATGAACCTTGGCTGGGCTGAAGCCGCGTGGACCCGGACTCCGCCCTCCAGGTGGGAGAGAATGACCGCGTCTATCGCCCGGCGGAGGACAGCTACCTCCTCCTCCGCGCCCTCGACCTGGGGGAGGCCAAGTCCTTTCTGGAGATCGGCACCGGAACGGGCCTCATCGCCCTCCACGCGGCCCGGAGGGCGCAGACGGTGGCGACCGACATCAGTCCCTTCGCCACCGCCCTCGCTCGTGGGAATGCACAGAAGAACGATGCGACATTGGATGTCGTACGGGCGGATCTTTTCCACGGGCTCCGCGGGACCTTCGACGCTATCGCGTTCAACCCGCCCTACTTGCCGCTTCGTCCCCGCGGCGGATGGCTCGACCGCGCGTGGAGCGGGGGGCAGGGCGGGGAGGAGGTGGCCCTCCGGTTTCTTCGGGACGTTCCACCCTTTCTGGCGGAGGGGGGTGCCATCTACCTCCTCCTCTCCTCCCGGAACCGCGAAGCCCTGCGGACGGTTCGGACGGACTTCCGTTCCGAGGAGGTGGGAAGGGAGTCCCTGTTCTTCGACGAGATCCGCGTCTACCGCCTTCGCCCGGCCTGACTCGGGTCCGGTTCCTCGCGGAAAGAACCTATAATGACGAACCCCTACTCCCCATCGGTCGTCCCGTGAAGGTCGTGAGCGGTTCCGCTTCCGTACCCCTGGCGAAGGAGCTAACCCGCATCCTCCCCGCCGATCTCATCCTCGCCGAGGTGCGGGCCTTTGCGGATGGGGAGCTCCACGTGCGGGTTCCCGATGGCGTTGCGGGCGAGGACGTGGCTCTGGTCCAAACGACGTATCCCAACGACAAACTCCTCGAACTCTTCCTCCTCCAAGACGCCCTCGCCGATGCCGCCCCGTCCCGGGTGACCGTGGTCGTGCCGTACTTTGGGTACGGGCGTCAAGACAAGCGGTTCCACCCGGGAGAGGCCATCAGTTCCCGGGCCATCGCCAAGCGGTTAGAGATCGGTGCAGACGCCCTCCTCACCGTGGATGTCCACAACGGGGGGGTAATGGACTACTTCGACATCCCGGCCCTGGACATCACGGGGATGCCCGCCCTCGCACGCCGCTTTGGGGAACTGGGGGTGGAAATGGTCCTGGCCCCCGACGAGAACGCGGCCCGTCACGCCGAGATGGTGGGAGGACTGATTGAGATGCCGTGGGACTACCTAAAGAAGGAACGTCTCGACAGTTGGACCGTGGAGACGGAGGGGAAGCCCCTCCCCGTGAAGGGTCGTTGCGTCGCGATCGTGGATGACGTGGTCTCCACCGGGGGTACGATGGTCAGCGCCGCCCGCATCGTCCAGGCACAGGGCTCACGGGGTGTCATCGCTGGCTGTGTTCACGGACTCTTCGTGGGCGGTGCCAAGGAGCGGCTAAAGGCCTTCGACGAAGTGGTGGCGACGGACACCGTGTCGAGTGACTACAGCGTCGTCTCCGTGGCCCCGGAGATCGCCCGGGGCCTTCAGAAGCTGTCGAGCGCCTAGGTTAGATGCCTACGGCCACCAACAGCAAGGCGGCTGCCACGACGAGGAGGCCCAGGTTTTGGTAGTCCGTCGTCCGTTTGCTTCCGAGGGCGCCTGCCAAGGCCACGACGAAGGCAAAGAGGGATCCCGTAACGCCCAGGATCCTCCCCGTGTCCCGCAGGTCGCCCGTTCCCACCGTGATGAGGATGAGACCTAGCCACAACAAGAAGACGCCAATTGCGATGAAGAGGACGATCGCGCGCTTACGTATCTGGGAGCCAACCTCTTCCTCGGCCAAGCCGGGTCACCGACCCGACGCGGATGCATAAACCTTTGTAGAGCCGGTGCTACGCCTCCTCCCCCACCACGACATGACACAGGGGCGTCGACCGCTCCAGGTAGCGATTGATGGCCACGTTCGCAATGGAGTGGGAGTACTCGGCGATCCGCGAGAGGTTGTCGACGATGGTCTTCAGCCCGAGGAGGGTCGCGGGCTCTCGGACCTCTGCGAATACCTGGGCCATGAAGTTGACGAGACGCGTTTCCATCTCGCGGCCTCCTTCCACGGTCCGATTGGCTAGCTTTAGGTCCCGCGTGATGAGGGCCGCGAGGCCATCCCCGTACAGGCCGGCGGCCTCCGTGGCGTGGGTCGCCAAGGCGGTGAGGATTCGAGGGGGCATCTCCGCCTCCGCGTCCAGGAGAGCCAGCACCGCTTCCGCCACGGAATCTCCACAGTCCGCCACCGTCTCGAGCTCTTTGGCGATAAGGCGGTACCCCGCGTTGTTCAGCCGGTTCTCCATCCCCAACTTGGTGACGAGGGCATCATCCTGCTGGGCGGACAGAATGAGACGAACGAGGAGCCAGTAGATCATGTCCGCGTCGTCCTCACGCCGGCGGGCTTCCTCGGCCAAGGTCCGATCTCGGGTCACGAGGGCCTCGATGGCGTCCTGGAGCATCGTTTTCCCGAGGCTGTAGAGTCGCTTGATCAAGGAGTCGATGGGGAACTTGGACGGCTCGATGGAGCATTGGAGCACGGCCCTCTGCCCCGTTTCCTCGAGGATGCCTAGGCCCATAAGTCGTCGGACGACATCCCGCAGTTCTTCCAGGTGGGCACTGCTGAGGCGAGAAGGGGATTGAACGATCAGGCGCTCCCGCCCCAGGACATAGTTGCCAACGATGACGCGTTCGAGCATCCCCGGCTCGTCGAGGGCCTGGGCGTCAATGACGTATTCGGGGGCGGGCCTCTCAAGCCTCCGTCGCGCGCCCTCGGGTGCCAGGAGCCGGAGGGTATCTCCCTCACGCTCGAGGAAGACCTGATCTCCCTTCTGCAGGTCTTGCGCTTCCGTCCACTCTTTGGGGAGCGAGACGGTCAGCGTCGAAACGCCCACTTTCTGGATTTTTCGGCTTTCCACGAGGAACACCGTATGGTATATACCGAAATGGGTCATAAATTGCTCGAATATACTCAAGGCGAATCGAGGGATTCCAGGGGTCCCCCCGATCGGATGACCCAAACCTTGACCTGGTCGTGAATCAGAATGGCTCTACAGGTGCGACACCGGGAGTACCGGTTCCGACTCGAGTCCTCCCCCAAGAACTCCACATCCTCGTGAGCACAGAGGGCCTCATCGGTTCGTGACTCTTTCATGGCATTCCCTCAGGGAGGGGATCGGATAATAGCGGCCGGGAGCAAAAGCTTCCCCCTCTCCGTCGCCCCAGACGGGCCACCCCCCCTGGCTAGGCCCCGGAAAAGGGTATTAAGCCACCCCCCCTTCCAAAAGGCGTTGGCCCGGAAGA
The DNA here is from genome assembly GCA_022848785.1 of Thermoplasmatota archaeon. Next base: position 2,534 of record JAJISK010000003.1, on the reverse strand, counting down.
AGCGGAAGGAGAAGGAGCCGTTCGCGTTCAAGGTCCCAGAGTTTGACGAAGTCGCGTTCCTGAAGAGGGAGGTAGAAGGCGCCAAGGCCGCGATGGTCACCCTCGGCTACGCCTTTGCCGTGGCCCTCGCGTCCTGGACCCTCACCCTCGTCGGACTTGCCTCCGTTGGCGGTCTCGTGGGTTTCGTCGCCTTGTACGGCCTGAGGTACCTCTACCCGTTCGCAGGCATTGACCTGTCCAGGTTTGACTGGAAGCTCTGGGCGGGCAACGGTGCCATCCACCTCTTCGCCTGGTTCGCCTTCTGGGTCCTGCTGCTCAACCCGCCGTTCCTCGACATCTCCCCGCCGGTCATCCAGAATGCCGGGGTGCCCGGTGAGAATGTCTTGGATGGCGGGTCCATTGAGCTCGCCCTCGGAGGCGCCACCAGTTTCCAGGTCCTGGCCAACGTAACGGACAATCAGCAGCTCGTCGAAGTACTGATGCGCGTCGAGGTCGGCGGAAGTGAGCATGACACGGGAAAGATGATATTCACGGGTTCGGGGGCGCAGTGGGCCTTCGAGGTCACCGGCGTGGAAGCGGACCAATTCTACACCCTCACCATAGAGGCCCAGGACCGGGCGGGGCATCGCAGCAGCTTCGTTTTCAACGTGGATACTTCCTGACCTGCCAGGGAAGCTCGCGTCGCAGGAATTCCGTCAGCGGCCCGCGGTAGCCGGCGCGGGCGATTTCCTCTCCCTCCAAGACTTCGTAGCCCTCCTTCACGGCGCGGTCGAGGTCCTTCCCCAGGCTCAACCCCGGCAAACGCTTCGCGAGGGCCCCTCGGGCCGTCGGTTCCTCCCGTTTCACATCGACCACCAGCCGATCTCCTTCGATGTAGGGACCCGCCACTCGCTGGGAGGATCCCTCCCACTTCGCCCGAAAGGCCTCCACGTGGTTGAGCCAGGTGGGAGGGCCCACGTGCTTGCGTACGGGGGGCAGTTCACCCGATTCCAGCTCGAGGAGCACGAGCCACTGCTTTTCCAAGAGAGAGGGCTGAGACCTGAGCACCTTGAATTCCGCTTCCTTCAGGAACGATCGGATGGCCTGCTCCGCCTTCCGGAGTTGCGGGTAGACGACGTCCTCGGACAGGTCGGGCGCGGAGGCGGCGACACCCAGGAGGGCCGTGCCGCGCTCGCGGGCCACCTTCCGGAGGGCCGTCAAGGAGAGAGGACGGACCGGCTCCGGGAAGAAAAAGCGACGATCGGCCCTCTTTTCGTACGACTTGGCCGCCAAAATGAACTTGGCGAGGGCGTGGGAGGAGACGGCCGAGCCGGCGTTCCGGTCGTCATCCACCGGGTCCACGAACACCAAGGGTTCATCGAAGGGCCTCGACGTCCCCGACTCGAGCGCCAGGCGGATCGGGGGGCGCCATTGCGCGGCCTCCCCCAGGACCGCGCGAAAGGTACCGAATCGGAGTACCAGGAGCTCGCTGAGGTATCCCGAGAAACCCTGGACCCGAGCCTCGGCCCCGTAGGTTCCGGTCCCTTTCAGGAATCGCTTGAGGAGCCGGACCTGATCCTTCTGCGGCCCGCTCATGCGTTCCCGCACGTACTCGAAATGGAAGGGGGTGCGATCCACCGCGGTCATGCGGGCGGAAGGTCGGTCCAGCTCGTAGCAAGGCACGACGTCCGCCTCGAGCCCTTGGTAGACTCCGCGGGTGTAGGGGTGCTCGGCGTACCGGAGGGTGGGTTCATCGAGCACCTGCCCCAGCCGGAGTCCCCACCGCTCCAGGTCCGCTCGGGAGGTCTCCGGAGGGAAGGCGATGAAAGCGTCGATCTCGGGTTCCTTTAGGAAGGTCCCCTTCGCAACCGAGCCCACGAGCAGCGGTTTCGCCGGAATGCCCTGCTCGCGAGCCTCCTCGGCCAGGCGACGAAGCAAGGACTCGGCGATGCGGAAGGTCTCCTCGACCTCCTCGCGGGTGGGTTTGATCTCGGCGAGAATCTCCTGTTCCAGGCTCATTCGGTTGTCCCCTCACGGGCGAGATTCGAATGGTGTGGTTCCTGAGAATTGTGTCGCGCAGTATATAGGCGGCCCCCTCCACCGGCGGCCGGAGGTTGCCCATGGACGAGCAGGCGGCGGAATACCTCGCGTGCCTGGCCAAGCTGCGGGAGGATCCACTCGATTCCGAGGCACTCTTCGGGCTGGCCACCCTCTACGCGGCGGAGGGCCACCGGAAACACGCCGTCTGGTACATGAGGAAGGTGGAATTCCTTGATCGGCACCACCCCGGCCTCCCGCGCCTCAAGAATCGTCTCCGGCGCTGGGAGGGGTTGAATGGATTTCATGGTCCAAGCTCTCCGGAGAGCGGAGAGAGTTAGCGAGCCTCCAAGAGGAGTGGGGGCAGAGGGATTTGAACCCCCGTCAGCGGGTTACGCCTACACAGACGGACAGGCTGTCCATCGGGTCATCGCTCCAGTTATTCATCACCGCTCAGCAAACCCGTTGCGACTCATTCCCTTGGTAACTGGAGCCCGCCAGGATCCCGGGCTACCCTA
>JAJISK010000029.1 GCA_022848785.1 Thermoplasmatota archaeon | reverse complement strand
TGCTCGAAGAACTCCGACAGTTCCTCCTTGACAAGGACATCATCACGATTCCCTCGGAGGTGCGCCCCATCGTGACCGAGACGCCCTACCACTTCCGCGCCTGGGCGACGGCGGCCATGAATTCCCCGGGCCCTTTCGAGGTGCAGGGAGACGAGGCTTACTACTACGTCACCCCCGTCGAGCCGGATTGGTCCGAAGAGAAGGCGGAGGAGTGGCTGCGCTACATGAATCGACCGAGCCTCAAGAACGTCAGCGTTCATGAATGCTATCCAGGGCACTACGTTCACATGCTCCATCGGAAGCTCCTCCCCTCGAAGATCGGCCGGATCTACACGGGCTACGCTTTCACGGAGGGGTGGGCCCACTACACGGAGCAGATGGCCCTCGAAGAAGGGTTGGGGGAGGGGGATCCCCGCCTCCGCTTGTTGCAACTTCAGGATGCGCTCCTCCGCAACTGCCGGTATCTCTGTTCCATCGGCCTGCACACAAAAGGCAGGACCCTCGACGAGGCCACGGCGTTCATCATGGAGAACGCCTTCATGGAACAGGGCCCCGCGGCGCGAGAGGCCTTCCGAGGGACCTTCGACCCTGGCTACCTTAATTACACCCTGGGCAAGCTCTTCATCCTCCAGGTCCGGGAGAAGTTCTTTGCGGCCCACCCGGAGGCCACGCTGCGGGAGTTCCACGACACGTTACTGGCCGGGGGCGCCCCGCCAATCGGCCTCCTGGAGAAGCGGGTTTTGGCGGAATCGATGAACCCATGAGCTCCCGGGCGATTCCCACCGAGGAAGCTTCAAGTATCGCCGGCCGCGTACATCGGTCTCGAAGGTGACCCCTTGGACGGTCCTGTGATCCTTGGTGCCGTCCGAACGCCCGTGGGCAAGTACGGACGGGCCCTCCGCGACGTTCCCGCCCCCCGCCTGGGCGCCCTCGCCATCGAGGAGGTCGTTCGGCGGACTCGTGTCGATCCGACGGACGTCGAGGAGGTCATCATGGGCAACGTGATCCAGGCGGGCCTGGGCCAGGCCCCCGCCCGTCAGGCGGCTCTCCTGGCCGGCCTCCCGGAGAACGTGGGCGCCGTCACGATCAACAAGGTCTGCGCATCGGGCCTCAAGGCCGTGACCCTGGCCGCCGATACCATCCGGACGGGGGACCAAGACCTCGTCGTCGCAGGGGGCATGGAAAACATGAGCGCGGCCCCCTATCTGCTGCCCAAGGCCCGTTGGGGCTACCGGCACGGGAACGCGGAGCTGGTGGACGCGATGGTCCACGACGGACTGTGGGACGTGTACAACAAGTTCCATATGGGCATCACCGGCGAAGTCGTGGCGGAGAAGTACGGGATCACGCGAGAGGAGCAGGACGCCTTCGCTTACGAGAGCCACAGGCGGGCGCTGAGGGCGATCAAGGAAGGACGATTCGAGGCGGAGATCGTCCCGGTTCCGCTCGAGGGACCGGAGGGAGAAGCCCTCTTCGAGGTGGACGAGGGGGTCCGATCGGACACCTCCCTCGAAAAACTCGCCCGCCTGCCCGCCGTCTTTCAAGAGGGGGGCTCGGTCACCGCGGGGAATTCCTCCCAACTGAGCGACGGAGGCGCCGCCGTCGTGGTCGCCTCGGCGGATCGGGCCGACGAGATGGGCGCCAAGCCCTTGGCCCGCATCCTTGGATACGCCACCGGCGGCGTCTCCCCGAAGTACGTCATGGAGGCCCCCATTCCCACGGTCAACGCGCTGCTGCAGAAGCTGGAGCTGACCATCCCCGATTTCGACCTCTTCGAGCACAACGAGGCCTACGCCGCCGCCTCGCTTGCCGTCGCCCGACAGCTCGAGATTCCTATGGACAGGCTGAACGTGAACGGCGGAGCCGTCGCCCTCGGTCATCCCTTGGGATGTACGGGGGCCCGCATCCTGACGACGCTCCTCTACGCCATGCAGGATCGCGGTGCCCGACGCGGTCTCGTGACCCTATGCCTCGGGGGTGGGAACGCCATGGCCGTCGCCGTCGAGGCGACCTAGCGCCCCCCGGAACCACCCGGAAAGGCTTTTAGGTCCGAGCCTGTTTCTTCATGGTTTGACCGGTTCCCCCATGCTCCACACCGTAACCGAGCAAGGCTCCAAGGCGGACATCCTCGACCTGATGGAGGATCTCGTCCGGCGCTGGTTTGATCGCAAGTTCGAGACCCTGACGGAACCCCAGGCCTACGCGGTGCCCCTGATCCACGCGGGGGAGAACGTCATCGTCTCCTCGCCGACGGGTTCCGGGAAGACGCTGACGGCCTTCCTTTCCATCATCAACGAACTCTACGCCATCCAGAAGAAAGGCGAGCTCGAGGACAAGATCTACTGCCTCTACGTCTCCCCCCTGAAGGCCCTGGCCAACGACATCAACCGAAACCTGCGCGAACCCCTGGCGGAGATGGAAGTCTTGGCGGACGAGGAGGGGCTCGAGTCGCCTCAGATCCGGGTCGCCGTTCGGTCCGGGGACACGTCTTCCAGCGAACGGCAGAAGCAGGCCCGCCGCCCCCCGCACATCTTCATCACGACCCCCGAGTCGCTGGCCATCATCCTCTCCACGCCCGTCTTCCGCCGGAAGTTCCAGGACGTTCGCTGGGTCATCCTCGACGAGATTCACGAGATCTGCTCCAACAAGCGAGGGTCCCATCTGTCCCTTAGCCTCGAGCGGCTTGGCCAACAGGTCAACGCCCCCTTCCTCCGCATCGGCCTCTCCGCGACCATCGCGCCCATGGAGGAGGTGGCCAAGTTCCTGGCGGGGTACGAGGACGGGCGCCTCCGTCCGATGAACGTCGTGGAGGTGGAGGGCCAGAAGCGGTTGGACATGCGCGTCCTCTGCCCGGTGCGGGACATGACGGCCCTTCCCTTCGAGGTCGTCAACGCCCGGATGTACGACCAGCTGAAGGAGATGATCGACGACCACCGAACGACCCTCATCTTTACGAACACCCGCAGCGGGACGGAGCGGCTCTCGATCAAACTCAAGGACAGGGGAGTGGAGGACCTCGAGGCGCACCACGGGAGCCTGAGCAAGTCCGTCCGCCTGGACGTGGAGGAACGCCTCAAGGCGGGCAAGCTGAACGCCGTGGTCTCCTCTACCTCCCTGGAGTTGGGCATCGACATCGGGTACATCGACCTTGTCGCCCAGGTGGGCTCGCCCAAGTCGATTGCCAAGGGGCTCCAGCGGGTCGGGCGGGCGGGCCACGCCTACGGCAACGTGAGCGTCGGACGTCTCATCGTGTTCGAGAACGACGATCTGCTGGAGTGCGCCGCCCTCGTGCGAGCGGCGTACGAAAGCAGCATCGATCGGGTGGACATCCCCACCAACTCGCTGGATGTCCTCGCCCAAACCCTCGTCGGCATGAGCCTCGAGCAGCGGTGGGAGATCGACGCGGCCTTCGCCTTGATCCGGCGATCCTACTGCTTCCGCCGCCTCTCCCGGAAGGACTTCCTCTCCGTCCTCCGGTACCTCTCCAGCCGGAACCCCGACGTGTCCGTCTATGCGAAAATCTGGCTCGACGAGGAGGAGGGCCGGTTCGGGCGGAAGCGCGGGAGCCGGATGATCTACTTCACGAACGTGGGAACGATTCCGGAGGAGGGAAACTACCGGGTCATCACCCACCAGGGGGTCACCATCGGGACCCTCTCCGAGAAGTTCGTGGAGCAGCTGACCCGCCACGACGTCTTCGTCCTCGGCGGACGAACCTATCGGTTCGAGCGGGTTCGGGGGATGAAGGTCTTCGTCAAGGACGCCTCGGGCCGCCGTCCCACCGTACCCTCCTGGACCGGGGAGATGCTCCCGCGGAGCTTTGACCTCTCCCTGCAGGTGGGCCGCCTCCGGCAAGAGACCCTCCGGCGTGTGGACGGGGAGGGAGAGGCCGCCGCCATGGCCTGGCTCGAGGAGACGTGCCGGGTGGACCACGGATCCGCCCGGAGCCTCGTGAACTACCTGCTCGAGCAGCGGGCCATGATCCCCCAGTTGCCGACCGACAAAACCGTGGTCCTGGAGGGCTACATCGACACCCGGGGGAACCGAAACATCGTCTTTCACTACTGCTTTGGCCGCCGGACCAACGACGCCCTCGCCCGGGCCTACGCTTTCGTGATCTCCAACGCCCTGGAGTGTAACGCCCGCGTCTCCGTCACCGACGACAACTTCATGGTCACGATCCCGAAGCGGGCGAACCTGGAGGAGATCGTCGGTCTCCTGAAGAGCCACGAGCTCGAGGACCTCCTGCGCCGGGCCCTCCGGAACACGGAGCTCTTCAAGCAGCGCTTCCGCCACTGTGCCACGCGGAGCTTCATGATCCTCCGAAACTACCGGGGCCATGAGGTCTCCGTCGGGCGGCAACAGATCCGCTCCCAACGGGTGCTGGACTGGCTCCACGAGCTGGAGGACTTCCCCGTCATTCAGGAGAGCTACAACGAGATTCTCAATGACGTCATGGATCTCCACCACGCCCGACAGATCCTCCAGGGGATCGAGGAGGGTCGGATTCAGGTCCACCTGACCTCCTGGTCCAACGTCCCCTCCCCCCTCGCCCACAACGTGGTGTTGGCCGGCATCAGCGACATCGTCCTCATGGAGGACCGGAGCGCCATGCTCCGGGACCTGCACCGCAAGGTCCTCCGACGGGTCGTCCCCGAGGAGCAGCTACAGGAGGTCCAGTTCACGGAACAGCAGGTCCAGGCGTACTTCCGCCAGAAGGCTCCGCGGGTTGCTTCTCGCGAGGATATCCTTCCCCTCCTGGAGAAAGCGGGCGCCCTGAATCTGCTCCAACAGAAGGGTCGAAACGTCTACGACCTGGCCGAGGCCGATCCGGAGACCGTCCGGTTGTGGTGTGAGGAGCTGGCCGAGGAGGGCAGGGTCGCCTCCGTGTGGACGCCCAAGGGCGTTCTCTGGGTTTCCACGACGGATGTGCCCACCTACGCCGCCGTGTACGCTCGGCCGCGGCGCCCTCGAACCCGCGATCGCCGGATCCTGGCTCACCTCGAGGAAGGAGCCAAGACGGCGAAGGAACTCGGCCGAGAACTCAAGGCGCCCCGGGTCGAGGTGAACGACGCCCTCCGCCGCCTCGAGCGGGGTTACCGTCTGGCCCGGCGGGGGCTCGCGGAGCCGGCCTACGAACCCCGGGAGGTGGAGGCCGACCGGTTCGAGGAGGCGCTGGACCGCCTGGTGGTCCGTTTGCTCGAGTTCCAGGGGCCGATGACCCTCGAGGAACTCGCGTACGAACTCGATCTGAAGGGGGAGATGCTCCAGGAGACGTTGAACGGCCTGGTGAACGAGGCCACCCTCGTCTCGGGGCACTTTGTGGTGGACGAGGCGTACCAATACCTGGTCGCCCAAGACCTCCGCCGCCTCGAGGCTCGAGAACAAGCGCTCCCCACCTTCGAGGAGACGGCGGTCCGGTCGTATCTCCTGGCCAAGAACTTCGAACGCCTCGGCTCCGTGGATGCCTACTTCGATCGCTTCCTGGAGGCGGGGGTCCTCTTCGACGTCTTCCAACGGGTCGAGGGCTTCGACATGGAAGATTGGTACCACCGGCGGGAGGCGGGGGAAATCCTGGAGGGCCGGTTCCTCCGTGGACGGGTGCGGTACGTGCGGCGGGAGGAGGCTTCCCTCTTCGCCTCGGCTTCCCGGCGCCCGCCGCTCGGGCCGCTGGAGGAACGCGTCCTGACGGCGGTTTCCCGGGAAAACGGCCTCGACCTCGACCAGGTCACCGAGGCGGTGGGGGCCGACCGGGGACGCGTGAAGGAGGCGTTGCACGCGTTGGACCGAGGCCTGCACATCATCCGCAAGTTCACCGGCAGCGACGCCTGGACGACGAAGAACATCTACGTGGCCTACGAACCGGGGGACGAGCTGCCCGACGCCCAGGAGGTCATCGTACGGCGTTTCCTCCGGGCGTACGGCCCCGTGAGTCCCGCCGGCGTCAAGGGCTACACCGGGTTCGGGTACGCCGAGGTGGAGGGGGTCGTGGAACGCCTCCTCGAAGAGGGGGTCGCCACGAAGATTCTCGTGCAAGGGGACGGCGACGTCGAGATGCTTCTCCTCACCGAGGAGCTGCCGGCGCTTCAGGAAGTCCCCGTCCAGGCGCCCTCGGACAGGTTGCGAATCCTCTCCCTCCAGGATCCGTGGATTCGGCCGATGTGGGCGGAAGTCAACAGTCGATACGGCGACGGCTGGTACTATCCCGTGGTCAAGGACGGCAAGCTCGTGGGGATGGTGGAGATGTGGCAGATGAGCGGGTGTCTCGAGGTCCGAGAGATCGAACTGGACGACCCGGGGCTGCTGCCGGAGCTCCTGGCCGCGGTGCAAGGGATGATGGGCTTCTACGCGCAACGGGGCTACGAGATCGTCCGGGTCGTGGGCGCCTTCGGGAAGTCGGTCCTGGATGCCGGGGTCTCCGACGCCTTCGAGGAGGCGGGCTTCCATCCGACAAACGACTTCTTCGCCTGGGGGGAGATGGTCCCCCAGCAGCACTCGTGGGAGGAGGTTCTCAGTTACGTCTTCTACCGCCAGGGCATCCATCCGGACCGACGATTCAAGGACGCCTTCGCGGCCCTCGAGGCCCTGGGAGGCCTCCGTTCCGACTTCGCCTCGCTCCTACGGACCCGACGATTCACCCCGCTCAAGGAACTCTTTGAGAAGGGCCTCGTGGTGAAGGGCCTGGCCATTCCCCCCTACGCCACGTACTGTACGGTGGAAGACCTGGAGCTCTACCGCGCAGCCAAGTTCGTGCCGATGGAGGAGGACATGGAGGAAGTGTGGGAACTCATTCGGGAAGGCGAACCCATCTCCAAGGGGCGCCTGGTCGCCCTTGCTCCCTTCCCTGAGGCGGTGACGGAGCGCGCCTTGCGGAAACTGCATCGGGCCTCCTACGTGACCCGGGATCCGCGCCACCGGTATCGTACCGTGGGCGATGCCGGGCTCGAGCCATTGGAGGCGAAGAAGGCCGTCCTCCGCAAGGCCTTCGAGGCCTACGGCATCTTCAGCGCCGAGAACCTGGGGGCCTACACACGGGGCCACTTCCGCATGGGGGAGATTCGGCGGATTCTCCGGGAACTGGAGCGGGAGGGCGTCTTGGTCAAGGGCTTCTTGATCGAGGGGGAACCGGCGGTGTATTGGATGCTGAATGACGGCCTCCTGGGGAAGACGCACTACAAGGGCCAGTTCGTCCTCTCGCCTTGGGACAACCTCTCTTTCTACCTCCGGGATTACCTCCATGAGCGATGGCGGATGGGGAGTTGCTACGCGGCCTTCGATGGCCCCCGGTCCGTCGCGGCTTTCAAGGCGCGTAAGCGGGGCGACGAGCTCGTGATCACCGAGTACCAGGGGGACTCCGCGGCCCATGAACTCCTGCGTGCGTTCGCCTATCAGAACGACCTAAGCCTCCGGACCGAGGGGGAGGAGGCGGACGAGTGGGAACTCATCCGCTGGTACGAGCGCATGTATGGAGGCGTACGGGAGCGGCCGTGACTCCCGCCGAGCCTTGGAAACCTGAAATAGCGAAGCATTGTTGAATGCCCGGTGAACCACGAGTTCTTCGCGGCCGGTGCCGTGGGCATCGGTCCGGCTTTCCTCCTTATGTTTTACACGCTCCGCCGATACGAGTACCCGTTCGTGGAGAAGGCCCTCTTCCGCAGCGAGCGGTTGTTCCTCAGCTTCGCCATCGGGCTGGTGGTCGGCGTGGTGGCCGCCGTGATCTTCAACTTCTTCCTGATCAATACGACCGTCGCAGCCCTCCTCGCCCTCCTGGCCGTGGCGATCTTCGAGGAATCCTTCAAGCTCGTGTATCTGAACTACAAGCTCTTCCGCGGAAGCTTCGACACGGTGTTTTACGGCGCCGGGTTAAGTTTCGGCATCGCGGCCACCTTCAGCATGGCTTTTGCCTTTCAGGTCTTTACCCAGCCAGACGTCCCACTCGGCGCGCTGGCCGTCAACGTGACGATCCTCGTCCTCCTATCCCTGGGTCTGAACGCCCTTCATTTCTATACGGGGTCCGTCCAGGGGGCGGGGGCGGGCGGAGGGACGCCCTGGCGATCGTACTTCCAGGCCTTGGGCGCCCGGGCGGTCTTCGCCCTGCTGCTCGCCCCCTTCCTGGCGCCCTTCCAGGTCCTGAACCGCGCGGTGCTGGTGGGCTTCCTCCTCGTGGCGGTGGGCTTCGCGGTGTATCTGTTCTGGAACGCCTACAGACGCGTGATTCCGAATGCCCTCCCCTCGGACGTCCGTCGTCGGCTTCGCCGGAAGCCCGCGGGCAAGGAGGCGAGTTAGGTCAACCCAGGAATACCAGGGCGGCGACGCACGCCCCGTAGTGGTCCATGGGCACGGAGAGGTTCTGAATCTGGTAGCGAATCGTGCCGAACTCGACCTCGCGGTGGCGTGCCATCTCTTCGATCTTCCACTCGAGGATCTCCTCCAGGGCCCCTCGGGTCCCGTACATGTGGCCTTCCGCCACGTACCCATGTCCCCCGCCCTCGCGGAAGGCGTAGGCGATCCCGGCCGCGATCATCTCCCCCTCGTTTCCTCGCATCTGAGCCAGGACGGCGTAGGTGATCATCCCGGCGGGCAGGGCCTTCGGGTCGATCTCTCGGATGCCGGGAGGCAATACCGAGGAAACGGAGACCATGTTCTGCTCGCCGATCCCGGCCCCGATCAGGGCCTTGTCGAAGGCGTTGAGGTCGGATACCGGACTGACGGCCTCGGCCCCCGTCACGAAGAACCGGGAGGGAACGGGAACCATGGGATCGGTCTCGCTCACGTCGAAATCACCCGAGCCGCGGACTTAAACGTTTCTCAGGCGGGAAGGGCTTTCCGCATCAGGCAGGCGTCCTCACCCCAGGAGTAGTATCCCTTCAGCAGGCCGTCCGTTGCGTATCCGAGGCGCTCGTAGAAGGCGATGGCGCTCTCGTTGTGGACGCCGACCTCCAGGAGCATGACGCGGGCTCCCTTGTCTCGCATGAACTCCTCGGCCTGCCGCATGAGTTCCGCCCCGATGCCCTGACGGCGGTGGTCCGGGAGGACGCCGAGGGAGACGACCCGTCCCACCTCGCCCTCCTTCCGGAGCATGACGGTGCCGACCGGATGCCCGTCGACATAGTACAGGTAGGTAAACCCCTGGGGGTTCTTCAGGGTCCAGATGATGTGGGCCTTGGAGAATCCGCGCCGCCCGAAACACTTCTTCTCGATCTTGTGGAGGGTAGAGACGTCGGAGAGGTCCGCCTGGCGGAGCACGGTGCAGCAATCCGCGCGGGATATTTCAGCGTATCCCGGTCCTCGCACAACGTATAAGAGCGTCCGGTCTGCTGGGAGGGAAGTTCGATGACCGAGCGCGTGCCCATCGGGGACATCCTGCGGGGCGATCGCACGGGGCAGTCGGTGAAGGTGCGTGGCTGGGTGTACCGCACTCGATCCAGCGGCGGCATCGCCTTTCTTCTCCTTCGGGACGCCACCGGGGTTGTTCAATCGACCTTCCGAAAGGAGGAGGTGGGGGACGCCCAGTTCGCCGCCATCGAGGCGACGGGGCGGGAGGCGGCGGTCGTAATCGAGGGCACGGTGGCCGAAGACAGACGGGCGCCCGGAGGGTACGAAGTTCGGGGGTCCGCCTTCGAGGTCGTAGGCGCTTCCTCGAACTTCCCCATCGCCCGGGACCTCAGCGAGGAATTCCTGTTGGACGTCCGTCACCTCTGGATTCGCTCCCGGCGCATGACCTCTATTTTCAAGGTCCGCTCAACGATCTTCCGGGCCATCCACGACTACTTCCGGGAGGAGGGGTTCTACGAGGTCCAGCCGCCCATCATCACCCCCTTGGGGAGCGAGGGCGGGTCGACCCTCTTCCAGGTCCGCTACTTCGATCGGGATCTCCACCTGACCCAGAGTTGGCAGCTGTACGCGGAGGCCCTGGTCATGGCCCTCGAGCGCATCTACACGGTCGCCCCCTCCTTCCGCGCCGAGAAGTCGCGGACCCCACGCCACCTAACGGAGTACTGGCACGCGGAGATGGAAGTGGCCTGGGAGGGGATGGAGGAAGCCCTGAGGCATGGGGAGGGGGTCCTCGCCCGCGTGGCCCAGGAGGTGGCGGCCCGCAACGAGGCGGAACTGGCCTACCTCGGGCGGGACGTGGAGTACCTCCGAGGCGTGCAACCGCCTTTCCCTCGGATCACGTACGATGAGGCGCTGGA
>JAJISK010000028.1 GCA_022848785.1 Thermoplasmatota archaeon | reverse complement strand
ACGATCGACTGCCTCATTGGCCGCGGTTCGGTGGATCTGCAGGGCCTGTACGACACGCAGAAGCATCTCGCGAACGACACCTCCTTCGGGGTGAGCTATGCTCCGCTCAGCGACACGGAGCGCCTCGTCATGGGGACGGAGGAGTTTATCAACGGGCCCTTCAAGGAAGAGCTCCCCGAGGTGGGCCACGACATCAAGGTCATGGGCGTCCGGCGGGGCGACGACATCCGACTCACCATCGCCGCCGCCATGGTGGATCGGCACATTCCCGACAAGGACCACTACGTCAGCGCCATTGAGAAGCTCACGGACCGCGTCCAAGACCAATCTCCCCAGATCACGGACAAGAACGTGGCCATAGACGTGAACACGGGGGACAACTACGACGCCGGACGGTTCTACCTAACCGTCACGGGCCTTTCCATGGAGAACGGGGACGACGGGTCCGTGGGGCGCGGGAACCGCGTCAACGGCCTCATCACCCCCTATCGGCCCATGAGCATGGAGGCGGTGGCGGGCAAGAACCCCGTGACCCACGTGGGCAAACTCTACAACGTCCTGGCCCGGGAGCTGGCCCAGCAGATCTACGAGGAAGCGGGAGGGAACATCGAGGAAGTCCACCTTCGTATCGTCTCCCAGATCGGGAAGCCCATCGACTACCCCCAGGCGGCGTCAGCTCAGCTTCTCATGGCTGATGGGGTGCACGTCTCCAAGGTGAAGGACGACGCGGAGCGCCTCATCGATGAGGGGTTGAGTCGGATCTCGGACCTCACCATGCGCTTCGTGAAAGGGGAAGTTAGAATTTACTGAGCCCGCAGGCCCCCGCGGCTAAGGGGACGCCTCAAGCGCCTCACGGACCTTGACCAGAACGCTGCGGAACGACTCCTCACTCAGGAGACCCGTATTCGTGTTGCGGGGACTCGGGTGATAGGAAGCGACGAGGATCGGCATGTCGGACCGGAACTCATAGACCCCTCCGTGCCGGAACCTCAGCGCGCTCCGACGAATGCCGAACCGGTGCTCGAGGAAGCGAGCGGAGGCGTTGAAGGCGAGATGCCCCAGGGCAAGAATCGCCCGCGGGCGGACCAGGTCCATCTCCTCCTGGAGGAAGGGCGCGCAGTTGTGGACCTCTTCGGCCGTGGGGCGATTGTCGGGCGGGACGCACCGCACGGCCGCCGTCATGTAAGCGTCATGCAATCGGAGGCCGTCCCCTCGGCCCTCGGAGGTGGGCTGATTCGCGAATCCTGCCTCGTGGAGGCCGCGCATGAGAAAGGCGGCGCTGGGGTCCCCCGTGAAGATGCGTCCGGTCCGGTTTCCCCCGTGGGCGGCGGGCGCCAAACCGACGATGACGAGATCGGCCTCCGGATCTCCGAACCCGGGCACGGCCCTTCCCCAATAGGTCCAGTCCTCGAAGGCCCGTCTCTTCTTCTCGGAAACCGCCTGCCGGAAATCGACGAGTCGGGGACACCGGGTGCACGTTATCACGCGCTCCCGCAGGTCCGCGAGGGGCGGGGTCTCCACACGCTTCGAGGGGTCGGGGGGGAGAAAAGGCTTCGCTAGACCCAGTCGGAGGTTTTTAGCGGAACGCCCTCTACCCACCGGGGAGACCATGAACGAGGATGCTGCTTTTATCGTGGATCAGGTGGACCGCCACCACGCCTGGTTCCAGGAATCCCTCTGCCTCATTGCCTCCGAGAATGTCATGAGCCCGCTGGCCCTGGAGATGTACCTCTCCGACTTCGGACACCGGTACGCGGAGGGTCTGCCCGGAAAGCGATACTACCAGGGCAACACGTACGTGGACCGGGTCGAGATCCGGATCACGGAGATGCTTCAGCGGATTTTCCGCTGCGAGCTGGCCGATCCCCGTCCCATCTCAGGCACGGTGGCCAACCTGTCGGTCCTCTTTGGCCTCACGAAGCCGGGGGACACGATCACGACGGTCGCGCTTTCGGACGGGGCCCACATCAGCACGGCCAAGTTCGGGGCGGTAGGGGTTCGGGGGGTGAAGACGGTGACCTACCCCTGGGACGAGGAGAACATGAACATCGACCCCGACGGCGCAGCGAAGCTCATTCGCGAGGTCCGCCCCAAGGTGGCCCTCTTTGGCCAATCAGTCTTCCTGTTCCCCACGCCCCTCCGCGAGCTCGAAGACGCCTTCCGGGAGGTAGACTGCCCGGTCTGGTACGACGCGGCCCACGTCCTCGGACTCATCGCGGGAGGGCAGTTTCAGGACCCCCTGCGGGAGGGGGCCCACGTCATCTCCGCGAGCACCCACAAGACCCTCCCGGGCCCCCAACACGGGGTCGTCCTGGCGAACCCGAAGGACGAGGACATGGAGAAGGCCCTCCGCCGAAGCATCTTCCCAGGCGTCGTGAGCAACCATCACCTCCACGCCATGGCCGCGCTGGGCATCGCGCTGGCCGAGTGGGAAGCGTTCGGGGAGGAGTATGCCGCCCAGGTGATTCGGAACGCCCAGGCTCTCGGGCAGGCGCTTCACGAACGTGGGATGCGGGTTCTGGGGGAACACCTTGGCTTCACGGCGTCCCACGCCCTAGCCCTGGATGTCTCCCAGGAAGGGGGAGGCGCTCAGGTCGCCCTCGATCTGGAGCGAGCCAACGTCATCACCAACAAGAACCTCATCTCCGGGGACAAGAGCGCCGTGAACCCGAGCGGGCTCCGCCTCGGGAGCCAAGAGCTGACGCGACTCGGCATGGGTCCTGCCGAGATGGAGCAGGTGGCCGATCTCATCGCTCGCGTCGCGGTGAAGAAGGAGAAGCCTGCGGTCGTCGCCCGGGACGTCGCCGAGCTGGCGGCTCAGTTCCGGAAGGTCAGGTACTCCTTCCATCCGGAAACGGACGCCTATCGTCGACACGTGCTCGTCAGCTCGTGACCCTCCCCCTCCACCCCCGGGGAGGGAGTTCGCCGGCGCGGACGTCGGCTCAGCACCGCCAAACGGGCCAATCGCTTCCGGCCCCCGGTCCCGATAACCAGGGCCAGGATGATTGCGGAGACCGCGAAGGCCCCGATGGAGCAGGCCAGGTTCGTGGTCGGCGCGGGATCGATCAGCGCCTCTCCGACCTGGAAGTGCGCGAAGGCGAAGACAGTCGCCCCTCCTACGATGGCCGCCCCGTGGAGGGCATGGTGGCCGGGGGCGTCCGGAGCCGTCATCGTCGTCCGATATTTCCCTGGTGGCCCCAGATCACGGGCTCGTCGAGGGGCATGGCCCTTGCGTCTCCCCGCCCCCGATATCCGCACCGAGGTTCGACGGGTGCCCGTGGGGTCATCCCGCCCGCCAGGTGGGCTCGACGAGGGCACCGTTGTCGGTCATCCAGGAATGAATCTCCACAGGCTCCCCAGAGGCGAACACGGGGGCCACCTGCGGCGTCAGGTCGATGCCCGAGTCCACAGGTCGGGCCACGCCCGGTGCGGCCAGCGGGGCGGCCATGACGGAGAACGCGCCCAGAATCGCCGCGGTGACACCGACGGCGAGGATACCTTTCCTCATCCTCTCCCCCGACGGCCGACTTGGAGG
This sequence comes from Thermoplasmatota archaeon, assembly GCA_022848785.1. The sequence continues at coordinate 6,741 of JAJISK010000028.1, read as the reverse complement.
GTTGAACCTCAGGTCATTTCCGAACGAATACCGGATGAAGGGCCCCGCCGTCGACCGCCTAGTCCCTCCGTCCCGAACCGCGGCGGACCAGGAGAATCAGGACGGCCCCCGCCCCGACCGCAAAGAGGGTTCCCAAGAGGAGGACCAGGGCGAAGGTACCGGCGAGGGACGCCTGGACCTGGAAGCTCCCGAGAGCCATGCTGAGGTTTTCCTCCCCGTCCTGCGCCCAGATCTGGAACCTATAGACCCCGGGCGTCTGCCAGCTTCGGTTGAGGTACCACGTGTCGCCGAAGGGGACCAGCGTAATGTTGAGGTCCACGTCGGGGGCTTCGATGAGGACCCACGCGGCCGGGACCCCATCGGTGTCGGTGATGACCGCCCCCAAGCTCACCCTTTCCCCCGGTCGGGCCAGAGGGGGGACCGACCGTACGTCCCGGATGGTGGGACCGTGGAGGTCAGGGGCTCCGCGCCACGCGACCGGGTCGGATGGCTCGGACGGGCCACCATGGGCGCCCGAGAGGAGGGGTTCCCCGGCACCGAAGACGAGGAGGACGAGAAGTGCCAAGACGATGGCCCAGGAGCCCGGGCCTTCCTCCGAGGTCAACCGTCCCCGACTCCGCCGACCCACTTCGACTCCCTCCGACCCGTCAGACACCGTGCCAGAAATGCTTTAAGGCCTCGGTAAATCTTAACTGAGAGCCAGCCGCATGAACGAAATGCTCCCAGACCTCGAGGCGAGACGCGACAACGCCAACGTCGAGGCCGACCGGCATCGCCACCAAAGGGACGAGCTGAACGCGAAGACCAAGGGTTGGATCGAGAAGCGCGACAGCCTCAACGCCCAGGTCCGGCAATACATCGAGGAGGCGGCGGAGCACCGGACGGAACGGGACTCGCTGAACGAGGCGGTTCAAGGGGCGAAAACCGAGCGGGAGACGTGGAACCGCAAGGTCTCCGAGTTGCTCGACGAGCTGAACCGGCTTCGACGACGCAAGACCCCGAAGGGAGGCGTGCCCCTGGAGAAGCTGAGGCGCGACCTACACGGGTTGGAGTTCCGTCAGCAGACCTCCGTGCTCGCCGTGGATAAGGAGCGGGACCTCATCGAACAGATCGCCCGCCTGCGGGCCGAAATCAAGGGACGCGAGAGTATCCTGGAGGAGGACGAGGAGGTGCAGGCACTCCAGGCGACCGTGAACGAGACGAAGGAGACGGCTGAGCACCATCACCAGGAGGTCACTCGCCTGGCGGACGAGGCTCAGGTCCACCACGATTCCATGGTGAGCCTGTACGAGCAGGCCGACGCCGCTCGATGGGAGGCCGACAAGGCCCAGGAGCAGTTCATCAAGACGAAGATGATGGCGGACAAGGAGCACCAGAAGCACATCGACTTCATCCACGAGGTACACGACTACGACAAGATCATCCATGGCATGCGGGCGAAGGCACGCCGCTCCAAGGTGGGGAAGGAGGTCAGCACGAGGGAGGAGGCCCAGCTGATCTACGAGCGGTTCAAGAATGGGGAGAAGCTCAGCACCGAGGACCTGATGGTCCTTCAGAAGTCCGGCTACCTCTAGTTGGGTCGGCCTCGGGCGGACCCGGGGCTCGGGAAATTGTTAAATAACCCTACTGCCTAGCGCGGGAGGGGAGAGTGGGCTGGCTAGTTAGAGTGCATCCCATCCCTTCTGACAAGGCTGGCCCTCTCCCTGTTTTCTTGCGAGCTCCCTGCCACTCGCCCGCCCCGACGGGTGAGTTCTGCCTGCGAGTCCTGCCGCGTCACCTTCAAATAGCCCCCGCTCCGATGGGACGGGGAGGTCGATGGACAGCCTCGGCCAAGCCCTGAAGAACGTCCTCCGCAAGGTCGCACGGGCGTCCCACGTCGACGAAAAACTCGTGAAGGAGGTGGTGCGCGACCTCCAGCGTGCCCTCCTCCAAGCGGACGTGCCCGTGGAGATGGCCCTCGAGCTAAGCCGGACGGTGGAACGACGGGCCCTGGCCGAGAAGCCTTCCGCCGGCATGAGCGGAAGGGAACACGTCATCCGGATCATCTACGAGGAACTCGTGGCCATCCTGGGCCAACCCCGGGACTTCAAGCTAGGGCCGCAACGCGTCCTCCTCGTGGGCCTCTATGGCCATGGCAAGACCACCACGGCGGCCAAGCTGGGCAAGTGGTTCCAGCGGAAGGGGCTCCGCGTGGGCCTCATCCAGGCCGACACCCACCGTCCCGCCGCCTACGACCAGCTGAAACAGCTCTCGGAGCAACTCGGGGCCCCCTTCTACGGCGACCGCAAGGAGCGGGACGCCCTCAAAGTGGCCCGGGCGGGCTTGAAGGTGCTGGCGGACCAGGACGTCCTCATCGTGGACTCCAGCGGCCGCCACGCCCTCGAGAAGGACCTCATCCAGGAGATCAAGGCCCTCTCCAAGGTCGTGAAGCCGGGCGAGAAGGTCCTGATCCTCGATGCCTCCGTCGGGCAGCAGGCGGGTCCCCAGGCCAAGGCCTTCCACGAGGCCGTGGGGGTGACCGCCGTAGTCATCACGAAACTCGACGGCACGGCCAAAGGCGGCGGGGCCCTGGGGGCCGTGGCGGAAACGGGCGCGTCCATCGCCTTCATCGGCGTGGGCGAGAAGATCGAAGAGCTGGAGAAGTTTGAGCCACCACGATACATCTCCCGCCTCCTCGGCATGGGGGACCTGGAGACCCTCCTCGAGCGGGCCCAGGAGGCCCTAGACCAGGAGTCCATGGAGGAGACGGCCAAAAAGCTCCTCTCGGGGCGCTTCACCCTCAAGGAGATGTACGAGCAGATGGAGGCCCTCGCCAAGATGGGCCCCCTCTCCAAGATCTTCAGCATGCTCCCCGGCGTGCCCGCCGCGCTGTCGGAGGAGCAGCTGGAGGAGACTCAGGACCGCCTCCGACGCTTCCGCTTCATCATGGACTCGATGACGGAGGAGGAACAGGAGAACCCGAAGCTGCTGAAATCCTCCCGCATCCTCCGCATCGCCCAGGGAAGCGGGACGGATCCGAAGGAGGTGAAGGAACTGGTGAAGTACTACAACACCTCCCGCAAGGCCATCCGCGGCCTCGCCGGCAACCGAAAGATGCGGCGGCAGCTGATGAAGCAGCTTCAAGCCGGGGGCTTCGACCTCGGGCGCCTCGGCGGGTAGCGGGCAAACCCTTTAACGCCCCCGCCGGTTGCGGACCCCCGGAAACGGATGTTGGGGGAAGGGCGCGAGGGGGGGACTCCACTCCGAAGGCGTGTCCTGGACTTCCTCTCTCGGCGGCCCGTCATCGCAGGTTGGTACGGCGGCGTCCTCACCTACTTCATCCTTCTCGTCCTGCTCCCCACCCTCTTCGTCCTGACCTTCGTCTTCACTGGGTTCCCCGACATCCTGAGCCTCCTCCGGATTCAGCCGGGAGCCCTGGGCCAGATCGGCGATGCGGTTCTCCTCTCCTACCAAGTGGCCATTGTCGTCACCCTCGTGGACCTGGTCTTCGGACTCCCCCTCGCGTGGTTCCTCGTGAGACGACGGGTCCCCGGGAAGAGCTTCGTGAACACGCTGATCGACCTCCCACTGGCCGTTCCTACGGCCGGCTTGGGCTTCTCCGTGGCCCTCTTTTGGGGGGTGACGCCTCTAATCATGGCGGCCGACAAACCCTTCGGCGCCCTCGGTCTCGTTTCGACCGGGTTCGTCATCCTCGTCCTCCTCCATTTCACCACCACCTTCCCGTACATGGTCCGCGCTCTGGCCGCCATCCTGGAGGAAATCGACGTGGAGTACGAGACCGCGGCCCGAACCGCTGGGGCGAGCCGGCTCACTGCGGCCCGAACCGTGACGCTTCCGCTGTTTCGATCGGGACTCGCCACGGGGGCCATCCTCGTCCTGGCCAAGGCCCTGAGCGACACGGGCGGCGTCGTGGCGGCCCTGACCACGATCGGCCGCTTCAGCACCGATACGGCGACCTGTACGGCGTCGGGCGATCTCAACGGCACAGCCCTCATCGGGGCCTGGAGCGCCCTCCGCGGGCTCGCGGCATGCCAGGACGTGGCGGCGGAGCTCACGGCCGGCCTGGCCCTCGTCGCCGTCATTATGATCCTCTCCGCCATCGCCCTCCTGGCCGTCGTGAAACTGCTGGCGACGCGGGCCCGCATTCCCTTTCGGCGAATCTTCCCGATCTGGGAGCGAAGGCTCAGTCGCGGCGTGGCCCCCAAGGTCCGGGACCTCTCCTCCTTCGCATTCCTGATCCTGGCCGTCCTTATCCCCTCCTTCTTCCTCATCGGCTTCCTCCTCATCACGGCCCCCCAACCGACTGACTTCAGCGTCTTCTACCTCAGCATAGCCCTCTCCTTCCTCATCGCGGGGATCGCGACGGTCATCGACCTCGCTCTCGGGGTCCCCATGGCCATTCTCATCGTCCGCCGGGGCTCCCTCCGCGTCCGGCACATCTTGGACGTCCTGGTGAACATCCCGTACGTGGTCCCCAGCGCTGCACTGGGCATCTCGCTCATGCTCTTCTTTACCCAGCAGCGCCTCGTCCCCGTGCCGAGTCTGCTCTTCTTGGTCATCCTCGCGCACGTGGCCTTCACGTTCCCCTTCATCGTCCGGAACGTCGTGGGCGCCCTGGAGGGCCTGGACCCGGCCCTGGAGGAGACGGCACGGAGCCTCGGGGCGAAGCCCCTGCAAGGCTTCCGCCGCGTGACCTTCCCCATGGTCAAACCGGCCATCCTGGCCGGGGCCATCATGGCCTTCACCCGCAGCGTGGGGGAGACCGGCGCCACCCTGGCCGTGGCGGGGGGCGCGATCATCACGGCCCCTGTTTTCATCGTGAGTCTTCTTGACCCGCTGAATCCCAACTACTACGCCGCCGCCCTCGCGACCGTGATCCTCATCGCGGTCTCCGCCACCGCCATGCTCCTCATGCGCTATCTGGCCTGGAGGGCCCGGTGATGCCGCGTCTGGAGCTCCAGGGCATCCGAAAGACCTTCGGGGACCTCGTGGCCCTCGAGGAGGTGGATCTGGAGGTGGAGGACGGGGAGTACCTCGTCATCCTGGGACCCACCGGGGCCGGCAAGACCACCCTCCTCCGCGTCATCGCCGGGCTCCTTCGCCCCGACCGAGGCCACCTGTCCCTCGACGGTCGCTCACTGGACCGCATGCCCCCGGAGGAGCGGGGCATCGCCTACCTCCCCCAGACCTACTCCCTGTTCAATCATCTCACGGTATGGGAGAACACCACCTTCGGCCCGTCCGTCCAGGGGTGGCCCCCCGACCGCGTCGAGACCGTCGGACGGGAGATGCTGGACCTCGTGCACCTCTTCGAACGGCGCGCCTCCTACCCCCGGGAGCTCAGCGGGGGCATGCAGCAACGAGCCGCCCTCTCGCGCGCCCTGGCGACGAATGCGGGGGTTCTCCTCCTCGACGAGCCCCTTCGCGCCCTGGACGCCCGCCTGCGCATCGAGCTGCGTCGGGAGCTGAAGGATCTGGCAACGCAGCTGGGCATCACGACCCTGCACGTGACCCACGACCAGGAGGAGGCCCTGAGCATCGCGGATCGCATCCTCGTCCTTCGAAAGGGCCGCGTGCGCCAGCACGACCGACCTCGGGCCGTGTACGAGGAGGCGGCGGACCCGTTCGTCGCCCATTTCGTGGGGGAGGCCAACTTCTTCGAGGGAACGGTCGTGGAGCGGGCGGACCAGACCACCACCGTCCAGCTCCGGAATGGCCGCCGTCTCGCCGTGGATCGCGTCGACGGGGACGTGGGGGAGGCCGTCGTGGTGGGCGTCAAGATTGACCGGTGTGGTCTCTCCCCCAACGGGGACGGGGAGAACGCGATCCCCGCGGTCGTGCAACGCATCCTGTTCGGAGGCAAGCGGACGACCTTGGAGGTCACTCTGGAGGGGCTGGACGAGGCGAAGGTGAAAGTGTCCTCCGTCGAGGCCGCGGCGTTCCAGGAGGGGCAGCGCGTCACCTTCTCCTTCCCGCGGGGGTACGGCCGCCTCTACCCGCTCCCGCCGGGAGGGCTGGACCTGGCCCTGGAGGTGGAGTGATGCCCCGGATTGAACTGCACCAGGTCACGAAGCGGTTCGGGGACATCCTCGCCGTCGACCGCGTCGACCTGGAGGTCGCGGCCGGCGAGTACCTGGCCATTCTCGGTCCCAGTGGCTGCGGCAAGACCACCCTCATCAAGATCATCGCCGGGATCTGGCCCCCCACCTCCGGGCAGGTCTTGGTCGACGGGCGCGACGTCCTTCCCATCGCCCTGGAGGATCGGGAGCTGGGCTACGTCTTCCAGAACATCGTCCTCTTCCCCCACCTGACCGTGAAGCAGAACGCCACGTACGGCCCCTGGGTGCGGGGTCGGCCCCCCGAGGAGATGGAACGCGTGGGCCGGGAGATGCTGGAGCTCGTGGACCTCCTGGATCAGGCGGGGTTCTTCCCCGGAGAACTCAGCGGGGGGGCGCAGCAGAAGGCGGCCCTGGCCCGGGCCCTGGCCAACCAGGCCGACCTCCTCATCCTGGACGAGCCCCTGTCCGCCCTGGACTCGCGCGTCCGGGTGGAGTTACGCTACCAGCTCCGGCGTCTGGTGAGGGAACTCGGCCTCACGGCCGTCCACGTGACCCACGACCAGGAGGAGGCCCTGAGCGTCGCCGACCGTGTGGTGGTCATGCGGGCTGGCCGCATCGTCGAGGACGGAACCCCACGCCAGCTGTACGAGGCACCGAAGGAGATCTTCACCTCCAACTTCGT
>JAJISK010000027.1 GCA_022848785.1 Thermoplasmatota archaeon | reverse complement strand
CAAGATGGCGCAAGAGAAGGTCAACCTCCTCAAGGCCTACGGCGCGCGGGTCCTCGTCACCCCGACCGCGGTGTCGCCGGATTCCCCGGAGAGCTACTACCGGGTCGCCGAGCGGCTCCACCAGGAACGACCCCACTCGGTGGTCCCCAACCAATATGTCAACCCCATGAATCCCGAGGCGCACTACCGCACGACGGGTCCGGAGATCTGGAAGCAAACCGAGGGCAAAGTCACCCACTTTGTGTGTGGCATGGGCACGGGGGGGACCATCAGCGGCGCCGGAAAGTATCTGAAGGAGCAGAACCCCGAGGTGAAGGTCATCGGCGTCGACCCCATGGGCTCGATCCTCGCGGACTACTTCTACACCCGAGAGACCGTCCACGGGCATACCTACAAGGTGGAGGGGATCGGCGAGGACATGATTCCCGAGACGACCCACTTCGAGTACATCGACGAAATCGAGAAGGTGGACGACCGGGAGTCGTTCCTATACGCGCGTCGTTTGGCCCGCGAGGAGGGCATCCTCGTCGGGGGATCCGCGGGCACCGCCCTGGCGGCGGCCGTTCGCGTGGCCCGGCGGGCCTCGCCCGATGACGTGATCGTCGTCCTGTTCCCGGACACGGGCGAGCGCTACCTGAGCAAGGCCCACAGCGAGGAGTGGCTGAAGGAGAACGGTTTCCTGGAGGCGCAGCCGCCCTTGCTGGAGATCCTCGAGGCCAAGGACGCCCGAATCCCCTCTCTGGTCGCCGTCACGGCGGACGAGCCGGTGATGGCCGCCATCCAGCTGATGCGACAGCACACCGTGTCCCAGCTTCCGGTTCTCGACAGAGGCAAGGTGGTCGGGAGTGTGCGGGAGGAAGCCCTCCTGGCGCAGATGCTAGAACGGGGCGAGATGACGGAGGTGCGCGTCCGAGAGGTGATGGAGAAACCCTTCCCCGTGGTCAACGCAGGGACCGACCTGGATGTGGTGTCGAAGCTCCTCCTCCGCGGGAACCCCGCCGTCCTCCTCGGGTCGGCGGACGATCCCCAGGGCATCGTGACCCGGATCGACGTGGTCGAGTACCTCACCCGGAGGGCGACCGCATGAGGATGGCCACCCGGGCCATCCACGCCGGCCAGAAGCCGGACCCGGAGACGGGCGCCGTGAACGTCCCCATTTTCATGACCTCCACCTACTCTCAGTCGGAGCAGGAGGAGTACGTCTACGGGCGAGGCCGCAACCCGACGCGGGAGGCGTTGGAGGAGAGCCTGGCGACGCTGGAGGAGGGCACGCACGGCCTGGCCTTTGCGTCCGGAATGGCGGCCATCACCACCCTCATGACGCTGCTGAAGAAGGGGGACCACGTGGTGGTGACCGACAACGTCTACGGAGGCACCTACCGCCTCTTCCGTCAGGTCATGGAGGACTTCGGCGTCTCCTTCGATTTCGTGGACATGACGGACATGAGGGAGGCTGAGGCCGCCATCCGGGAGGACACCCGCATGCTCTGGGCGGAATCACCCACGAATCCTTTGTTGAAGGTGGTCGACCTCAAGGTTCTCGGCCGCCTGGGTCGGGGGAAGGGGATCTACACCGTCGTGGACAACACCTTCGCCTCCCCCTACCTCCAGCAACCCCTGAAGCTCGGGGTGGACATCGTCGTGCATAGCACCACCAAGTACCTCGGGGGCCACAGCGACGTCCTGGGCGGGGCCATCGTCACCTCGCACGAGAAGGCCCACGAGAGGTTACGCTTCGCGCAGAACGCTGTCGGCGCGATTCCCAGCCCCCTCGATTGCTACCTCGTCCTGCGAGGCATCCGGACCCTCCCGCTGCGGATGGAACGCCACTGCGCGAACGCCACGCTGCTGGCGCACTTCTTGCAGGAACGCGAAGAGGTCGAGTGGGTCGCCTATCCGGGTCTGGAGGACCATCCGCAGTTCGCGATCGCCAAAGCGCAGATGCGGGCCTTTGGCGGAATGGTGAGCTTCGCCCTGGCCAGCGAGAAGAAGGCGAAGGCGTTCCTGAAGGGCCTCCGTCTCATCATCCTCGGCGAGTCCCTCGGGGGCATCGAGTCCCTCATCGAGCACCCCGCTTCCATGACGCACAAGAGCGTGCCCCGCGCCGAACGGGAGGCCCAGGGGATCGGAGACGGCCTCATTCGCCTCTCGGTCGGGTGCGAGGACGTGGCGGATCTCGTCGAGGACTTGAGCCAGGCGTTCGACGCCATCGGGACGTAAGGCGAGGGACGGGCCGGAACGGGACCTCGGTTCGTCCGAGCGCTAGGCAGACTCACCAGCCATGAGGTACCCGCCAAAGGCGATGGCCCAGGCCAGAACAGGAAGGACAATCATCCGTTCCATCCCCCCGATCCCGAGGCCGAGATCAATCCGCGCGATGAAGAGACCCAACGCGGCGAGAGACACCGCGCCCAAGATGAGGGACAGGTAGCGTAGCGGGGATCGGACAAAGGCCGCCGCGACGAGAGCAAAGAGACCCAGGGAGATGAAGGCCACGAGAGAGAAGAGGCTGTGAAGCGCCGGGAGGTCCTCCGTGAATACGCCGACCCCAATGAACCCGGCGCCTGCAACAATGGCTACGACCGTGAGGACCCGGCTTGTAAAGACCCGATAGAGCGAGAACGTCGCCCCTAACACGAGGACGCCCGCCAGGATCACGGAACTGTTGAAAATGAGGGCCGCCGGACCCACCCCGAGGTCGCTGATGAAGTTGTCCGCGATGCTGTAGCCGGGGTACCGGGCCGCCGCGATCATAAGCCCCACGAAGAACTGCGCCGCCGCTAGGAACAGAAGGAGACCTGCGATCTTGCGATGGTCATAGTCCATGACGGGCAAAGCGACGGCCGGACTATAACGCTGCCGGCAACAAGCCTAGAGACGTCCCGGGGAGTGAACCGGTGTCGCCCAGGTGTGGCCGCCTTCACCAACGTTAATAATTCAGCTGACCAATGAACACCCGCGATGGCTCTTCACATCTACAACACCCTATCCCGCACCAAGGAGGACTTTGTGCCGCTTCGGGGGAAGCGCGTGAACATGTTCGTGTGCGGGATTACGCCCTACGATTACACCCATGTGGGCCATGCGCGCACCTACGTCACCTTCGATGTGGTCGCACGCTACCTCCGCCACCGCGGCTACAGCGTCTTCTACGTCCAGAATGTCACCGACGTGGACGACCGGATCGTCACCCGTTCCGCGGAGAGCGGTACGTCCTGGGACGAGCTGGGAAACACGTTCCTGGAGGACTACTTGGAGACGATGCGCCGTCTACGTGTTACCAGTGTCAACCTCTACGCGCGCGCGACGGAATACATCCCCGAGATCATCGAGCAAGTCGGCGGCCTGGTGGAGAAGGGCTTCGCCTACCAGGTGGACGGAGACGTGTTCTACGAGGTAAACCGCTATCCGTCCTGGGGCCAGCTCTCGCGGGTCAAGCAGGAGAAGCTCCGGGCCGGGGCCCGGGTCGAGGTGGACGAACGGAAGCGGGATCCGCGGGACTTTGCCCTCTGGAAGGCGAAGAAACCCGGCGAGCCCACGTGGGACAGCCCCTGGGGACCGGGTCGTCCGGGATGGCACATCGAAGACACCGCCATCACCATCACCCGCTTCGGGCCCCAGTACGACATCCACGGGGCCGCCACCGATCTCATCTTCCCCCACCATGAGGCAGAAATCGCCCAAGCCGAGTCGTTCACGGGCGTCACGCCGTTCGTCAAGTACTGGATGCACGGGGGCTTCGTGGTCACGAAGGGGGAGCGCATGGGGAAGTCCTTGGGCAACATCGTGCCGGTCCAGGACGCCTTGGATCGGGTGGAACCGGAGGTCCTCCGGTTCTTCCTGGTGAACACGCAATACCGGGGCCCCATCGACTTCACCTTCGAGGCCCTCGATGAGGCGCAGAGCGCCTACGCTCGCCTCACGGAGGCGCTGGGGCGGGCCCGAGGGGAGAGGGAGGATGCCCCGAAGGCCAAGGGCCGCGGGGATGCGGAGCTGCGGAAGGCCCTGAAGCACGCCACGCAGGCCTTCCAGCAGACGATGGACGACGATTTCAACACGCGTGACGCCCTCGGGGCCCTGTTCCAGCTTACCACCGCCTTCAACACGGCGGTGGAGAGAGGTCTGAGCCAGGCGGTGTTGCAGTCGTATCTGGATGCCTTCGATGTCTACGGCCGCATTCTCGGGCTCTTCCGCACCGCTGCCGGTGTCTCCTCCGAATTGCTGCAGGGACTCGTGCGTCTTCTGGTGGGCCTGAGGGAGGAGGCACGGGAGAAGGGGGACTTCGAGACCTCCGACCGGGTGCGCAAGGCCCTGGGGGATCTGGGGATCGAACTTCAGGATACGTCCAAGGGCCCCCGGTGGCGCCTGACATAGCTCCCTCGACGAACCGGGAAAACCTGCCCGAAATGGGGGTCACTTTGGGGCCCAAAATGACGTGAGCCAGTCGTCTCATTATCATTATATAGACTGAGCCCATAACTCTTAATCCCAAGGGATGGGATGTATTGAGCAGTACTAGTGCTCCAGCGCAGTCTTTGAGTGGAACGATGCCTGAGGAGTTATCTTACGACTCTGCCAAAATCCAGATACTGGAAGGTCTCCAGGCCGTCCGAAAACGGCCGGCCATGTACATCGGCAGCGTGGACCAGCGCGGGATGCAGCACCTGGTCTACGAGGTCGTCGACAACAGCATCGACGAGGCCATGGCGGGGTTCGCCTCGGACATCCACGTTACGGTTTCGAAGGACAACGTCGTGACCGTGGAGGACGACGGCCGGGGCATCCCCGTAGACCCCCACCCCAAGTACGGGATTACAGGGGTCGAAATCGTTTTCAGTACCCTCCACTCGGGCGGGAAGTTCGATCAGAAGGTGTACAAGGTATCCGGTGGCCTGCACGGGGTGGGCCTCGCCGTGGTGGCCGCCCTCTCGGCGTGGCTCAAGGTTTGGGTCCGGCGGGGCGGGAAGGAGTACTACATGCGTTTCAAGCGGGGCGGCCTGCCCGCGACCCAGCTCCGGGTGATGAAGAAGAGTGAGGGGCGTGGGACCACCGTAGCGTTCAAGCCTGACCCGCAGATTTTCGGCGACACCGCCTTCGACAACGACATCCTGCTGGCCCGGATGCGGGAGTATGCCTTCCTGAACAAGGGCACGCGTATTGCCCTCGACATCGAGGACGGTCCCAAGGAGGAGTTCCGATTCAAGGGTGGGCTGGTGGAGTTCGCCCAGTGGATCAACCGGTCCAAAAACCCCCTGCATCCCACGCCCATCTACGTGGAAGGCCAGAAGAACGGCCTGAAGATGGAGCTGGCCCTTCAATACACGGACGGGTACGCCCAGTCCATCCACAGCTATGCGAACAACATCGCTACCATCGAAGGGGGCACGCACCTGGTCGGGTTCAAGGCGGCCCTGACCCGTGTCATGAACGACTTCCTTCGGCGCAACGGCAGCGCCAAGGAGAAGGACATCAGTCTCCAAGGGGAGGACGTTCGGGAGGGGTTGGCGGCGATTCTCAGTGTCAAACTCCCCGAGCCCCAGTTCGAAGGCCAGACCAAATCGAAGCTGGGAAACAGCGAGGTCAAGGGCGCGGTGGAGTCGCTGATTTACGCGAAGCTCTCCGAGTACCTGCTGGAGCACCCGCGCGAGGCGGAGACCATCTTGAAGAAGGCCATCCTGGCCTACGAGGCGCGAGAGGCCGCTCGGAAAGCGCGTGAGCTCACGCGGCGTAAGGGGTTCCTGGAGGGTTCCTCACTCCCCGGCAAGCTTGCCGACTGCCAGGAGAAAGACCCGGCCAAGAGCGAGCTCTTCATCGTCGAGGGGCCCAGCGCGGGAGGGTCCGCCAAGCAGGCCCGGGATCGGGCTTTCATGGCCATCCTACCGCTGCGAGGCAAGATCCTGAACGTCGAGAAGGCTCGGCTGGACAAGATTCTGAAGAGCGAGGAGATCGTCACGCTCATCGCAGCCATCGGGACCGGGTTCGGGGATGAGTTCGACCTAGAAAAGACGCGGTACCACAAGATCATTCTCATGACCGATTCCGACGTGGACGGGTCTCACATCCGTACCCTCCTGCTGACCCTCCTGTTCCGGTACTTACGCCCCCTCATCGATGCGGGGTTCGTGTACATCGCCCAGCCGCCCCTCTACCGGTTGAAGAAGGGGAAGACCCTCGAATACGTGTTCACGGAACGCCAGAAGGTCGGCGCCCTCAAGCGCCTCGGCTCGCGCGGCCTCACCGTCCAGCGGTTCAAGGGACTGGGCGAGATGAACCCCGAAGAGCTCTGGGAGACCACCATGAATCCTGAGACACGAGTCCTCAAACAGGTCACCATCGAGGACGCCGTCGTGGCCGACGACATCTTCACGATCCTCATGGGGGACGCCGTCCAGCCTCGCCGGGAATTTATCGAGGCCCACGCGCGGAAGGTTCTGAATCTGGACGTCTGAGGTCTTTCCATGACTGCAGCCCAATCGACCGTGAGCTATCGCCCCATCGAGCAGGAGATGGAACAATCGTACATCGATTACGCCATGAGCGTGATCGTCGGCCGGGCCCTGCCCGACGTGCGGGACGGGCTCAAACCCGTCCAGCGTCGCATTCTTTACGCGATGGGCCAGATGGGGCTCCGCTCGAGCCGACCCCATCGCAAGGCGGCCCGGGTGGTCGGAGAGGTCCTCGGTCGCTTGCATCCCCACGGGGAGGGGGCCGTCTACGATGCCTTGGTGCGCATGGCCCAGGACTTCAGCCTCCGTTACCCTCTCATCGACGGCCAGGGCAATTTCGGCTCCACGGATGGAGATCCACCAGCCGCCATGAGATATACCGAATGCCGACTGGCCGCCTCGGCGGAGGAGCTCCTCCAAGACCTCGAGAAGGAGACGGTGGACTTCCAGGACAATTTCGATGCCACCATGGAGGAGCCCGACGTCCTTCCGGGGAAGCTCCCGAACCTGTTGGTCAACGGCGCCAGCGGCATCGCCGTGGGGATGTCCACGAACCTTCCGCCTCACAACCTTCGGGAGGTGGTCGACGCCCTGGTCTTGCTGATTGCAGACCCGAAGGCCACCCCGACTCAGCTGGAGGCCATCGTTCAGGGCCCCGACTTCCCCACGGGAGGCATCATCACGGGTCGCGAGGGCATCCTGCAGGCCTACCGGACCGGCCGAGGCCTCGTCCGTGTGCGGGGGCGGGTCAAGGTCGAGGAGCTCCCGCGGGAGAAGAAGGCGCTGGTAATCACCGAGATCCCGTACCAGGTCAACAAGGCCAGCCTGGTGGAGACCATCGCCAGACTCGTCCGGAAGAAGAAGATCGATGGCATAACCGACCTACGAGACGAGAGCGACCGCGAGGGCGTTCGCGTCGTAATCGAGCTCCGGCGGGACGTCCACGAGCAGGTCATCCTCAACCAACTCTACGCCCACACCCCCCTCCAGACCACCTTCGGCATCATCAACGTGGCGCTGGTGAACGGGCGGCCTCGTCGTCTCACGCTTCGCAAGATGCTCCAGGAGTTTCTCACCTTCCGGGAGGAGGTGGTCCGTCGCCGGACCCGCTTCGACCTTCGGAAGGCCGAGGCCCGCATTCACATCGTGGAAGGCCTCCTGACCGCCCTCGAACGGCTGGATCGCGTCATCGCCTTGATTCGCGCCTCCGAGAACCAGGGAGACGCCCAGAAGGCCCTCAGAACGACGCTCAAGCTCACGCCCCGACAGGCCAAGGCCGTCCTGGAGATGCGCCTGCAACGTCTCACGGCCCTCGAGAATCGGACCCTCGGGGAAGAGCAGAAGTCCTTGCGGGAAGAGATCGACGGCCTGCGATCTATCCTGCAAAGCCGGACGCAGCGTTTTGCCTTGATCGAGGAGGAACTCCTCGAACTCAAGGAGAAGTACGGGGACGAGCGCCGCACCGAGATTGAGGATGCGGCCCCCGACCTGGAGATGGCCGACCTCATCCCCAACGAACGGGTCGTCATCCTGGTCAGCCACACGGGGTACATCAAGCGCCAGAGCCTCGAGGACTACCGGCAGCAGAAGCGGGGGGGCGTGGGCCTCGTCGGCATGGAGACGAAGGAGGAGGACTACGTCGTGGACCTCTTTGTGACGAACACCCACAACTACATCCTCTTCTTCACGAACCGGGGGTGGGTCTATTGGCTCCGCGCCTGGCAGGTCCCGCGGGGGAGCCGCCATGCCCGAGGCCGACCGATCGTGAACCTCCTTCCCCGCCTCGTGGAGGGAGAGCGGATCGCCGCGCGGGTGGAGGTGGAAAACTTCGAGGCCTCGAAGTACCTCCTGTTCGCCACCAGAAACGGACAGGTCAAGAAGACGAGTCTTGCGGCCTTCGGAAACCCGCGGGCCCCGGGGATCTGGGCCATCAAGCTGCGCGAGGGCGACGAGCTCGTCGAGGTGAAGCGGTGTCAGCCCAAGGACGAGATCATCCTCGCCACGAAGCTGGGAAAGGCTGTCCGCTTCAATGAGGCGGAGGTACGCCCCACCGCGCGGAACACCCAGGGTGTGCGTGGCGCCCGGCTCCGGGAAGGGGACGTGGTCGTGAGCATGGCCCTGGTCTCGGCGGACTCCACACTCCTCACCGTCACGGAAGGGGGCTACGGGAAGAGTACCACAGTGCGGAACTACCGAAAGACCCGCCGGGGCGCGATGGGGGTCATCAACATCAAACGCATCGAGCAGATCGGTCCCGTCGTCGCGGTGCGGGAGGTGGCGCAAGAGGACGAGATCTTGGTCACCACCGAGGCGGGCATGATCATCCGTTTCCCCGTCCAGGACGTTCGGGTCATGGGACGGTCCACCATGGGGGTTCGTGTGATGCGGCTCCGGGAGGGTGATCGGGTCCAGGCCCTCGCGAAGTTGGCGCTTCCCGAGGCGTAGCCCACCGGTCATCCGGCGGTCTTCTCCAGGGTCAGGGCCTGGAGGGAGAGCCCGTAGGCGCAGAGGTCCTGTAGACCGCAACGGTCGCAGGCCGGGTTCGTGGGTCGGCACGTTTTCTGCCCGTGTCGTACGAAGAGTTCGTTGACCTCGAGCCAGAGGGACTGAGGCAGGAGGGCCTCCAGCGCCTCTTCGGTTTCCCGCACGTCCTTCGTATGGATGATGCCGATCCGGTTGGGGATCCGATGGCAGTGGACGTCGACGGGGATGGCAGGTCGCCCGTACCCATACACGAGGACGCAGTTCGCCGTCTTCCGCCCCACCAGCGGGAGGCTGAGAAGCTCTTCCAGGTCCTCGGGGACCCTCCCGCCGTACTTCCCCACGACGCGTCGGGCGATCTCCCGGATGGCCCTGGCCTTCGTATGGTAGAAGTTCGCGGGTCGGATCGTCGCTTCGATCTCCGCCAACCGTGCCATCGCGAGGGCATCCGGCGTCGGAAACCGGGCGAACAACGCGGCGGAGACCGCGGCCGTGGTGGGGTCCGCCGTTCGCTGGGAAAGAACCGTGGAGATCAGAACGACGAAGGGGTCCTCGGTTCTCCGGCTTATCTGACCCAGGGCCGTCTCCAGGTCCGCAGAGGCAAACTCCCCGGGCAGGTAGGCCTCCTTGAGGCGTCGCACCACCTCCCGGGCGCGCGCCTTTTTCCAGTCCTCCAAGAACGTGAGCGCCTCGCCTGCGGTGTAGAGGGATCCCGTGATGAGCACAACCTCGGTAGACCCGACCTTCCGCAAGGCATACTCGACGGCCTGGGCCACAGGCGTCACCACAGTGGCATCGGCGTGCCCCAGGGCCCTGGCCGCGGCCATCGCTGGGAGCGCACGCTTCGTGTCGGGCTGGGTCAGAACGAGGTGTCGCACCGCAGGCGCCAGCGCCGCGGCAATGCCCCGGGGATTTTTGTCTTCGAGGACGCCCAGAACGAGGACGGCCTTGCGACCGGGAAAGACCTCCTCCAGCGTCTCGCGGAGATGACGAGCCCCCTCCGGGGTGTGGGTCGAGTCGACGACGACCGTGGGATCGTGGCTGACGACCTCAAACCGGGCGGGCCAGCGTGTCGCGCCAAATCCCTCCCGGACGGCCCTTCGGCCAACGGTCCACCCGTCCGCCGCGAGGCTCCGTAGGGCCCCGTAGGCGAGGGCGGCATTCTCCGGTTGGTAGGTGCCGAGAAGGGGGATACGGTAGGATCGGTCCTCGCCGTCCGAAAGGGTGAATGTCTGCCCCTCAAGCCCGTTCGAGACCCGCTCCACGCGGATGTCCCGGCCCACGACGTGGAGGGGTGCCTCCAACTCTTCGCAACGGCGGGCGATGACTCCCAACGCCTTCTGGTCCACCGTCCAGAGGGGCACCCCCCGCTTCACGATGCCCGCCTTCTCCCGCGCGATGCGCTGGACGGTCT
>JAJISK010000026.1:2311-10472 GCA_022848785.1 Thermoplasmatota archaeon | reverse complement strand
AGGTCGACGCAAAGGGTCCGGATGTACGTGCCCGCCTCACAACGCACGCGAAACAGGGTGTCCCGGGCCCGGTGGTCGAGGACCTCCAGCTCGTGGATGCGACGTACCCGCAGCACCCGCTTCACGGCCGCGCGGACGGGGGGGGTCTGATACACCTCCCCAACGAACTCGCCAAAGGCCCTGGAGACACGATCCCTGGGTACATCCTGATGGAGGCGGAGAACGCCCACGTACTCCTTGTCCCCCACATGGAGGGCGTCGAGGACCCGGACGGCACGCCCGAGGGCGATGGGCAGTACGCCCGTCACCCGGGGATCGAGGGTGCCGCCATGTGCCGCCTTGGCGATCCCTAGGAGATTCCGGACCCAGGCGGAGACCTGGTGCGATGTGGGGCCCTGAGGTTTGTCGAGAACCACCATCCCCGCGTCCAGGAGTTCCTCCACCGTCCGCGCCTGGGGTGGTTTCCCATAGGTTCGAACCTCCCTTTCCGTGGCCTCTGTGGACGTCACGCACCGGCCTCTTCGAGGATGGCGTCCACCAGCTCTTCCGGCGTCTGGTCCGAGGAGTCCAGGACGAGGTCGAAGACACGCAGGTCCCCGAGGTCGATGCCGTATATCGTCGCGTAGCGACGGGTCTCGGAGGCCTCCCGCGTCTTGATCTCGCGGAGGGCGACGCTCCGGGTCACCTCGTCGCGCCGCGCGACCCGGGCGGCCCGAACGGTACGCGGTGCTTCCAGCCAAACGGCAAACACCTGCTGGCCCTCCTTTCGGAGGAGGTGGGCGGGGAGACGGCCCTCCACAACAAGAGGAACATCTCGAGCGACGAGATCGGCCACCCGCTTCAAGACTGCCCCATCCAGGCGCCGGTCGATGGCGTGGTCTTCCTCCGCCAACCGTCCGAAGGTCTCGAGGCTCATGCCCTTCTCCTCCGCCCATTCGCGGAAGAGATCTCCGGCCGAGACCACCTCCAAGCCCCGTCGGCGGGCCAGCTCCTGGGCCACGGTGGTCTTCCCGGCGCCGGGGAGTCCCCCGATGACCAGAACAGGGGCCATGGAGAGTTCCTCTACGCCTCCCCCAGCGCCACCAGCTTCCGACGGAACGAGACGAACTTTAGGACCCGGGAGAGCACGAGGCTGATGGGCATCGTGATGACGATGTAGAGGAGGACCCAACTCGCAAAGAACCCGAAACCCCCGCCGAGGGAGACGTTGGCCTCCCAGGGGACGCTCACCGTGGCGAAGGGCGTGGACGCGATGAAGAAGCTGAGCCAGGCAAAGATGGCGATGAACAGAATCATCGTGATGGGGAGAGTGCGGAACTGGGCCATCTGGACCGGCATGAATTCGCGCATGACCTCGGCCCGGACCTCCTGGAGCTTTTTCATCTTGACTTGATTCCGCTTGGCCACGGCCTCTCGCATCTCCTTGCCGAGGGCCTTGTTGGTGGCCGCCATGCGACCCTGGGTGACCCAGTTCGTCATCCGGTGGCGAAGGAGGGTGGAGATGGTGAGAGGGATGGCGCCGGCCAGGAAGATGGTCACGACCAGGAACTCGCCGTCGAAGCCGATGACGGGTTGCAGGACCACCCCCATGACAAAGCCGAGGCCCAAGCGGGCCTCCGGGATGAAGAGGATGAACATCATCGCGATGAACATGAACATCATCATCAGCTGGCTGGACCCCTGCCTGGGTGCGGCAGGCGCCGGTTTGGCCATGGGTACCCTAGGGGGGCCGGCGCTTTAACGATTTAGTTCTCTAGCCGGCGCCCACGCCGGTCTCCAGACCCGTTCCTCCGAGGGCCTGGGTGATCTGTTGCTGCATCCGCTCGTAACGGTCCGCGAGGGTCTTCTCCTGCTTCTGCAGCGTCTTGACGCGGATCCCGAGGGTCTCCTTCTGGTCCTGGAGTTCCTTCAGAACCTCCTCCCGATCCTTGGCCCGGATCAGGAGGGACCCGATGCTCTTGTAAATGGGCGCATCGTCCTCCGCCTTCTCGAGCTCCTCCAGCGTGAGCTCCACCTCCCGGAGGCGGGTCTCCATCTGGACTCGCTGGGCGGTGGTCACCTGGAGCTGCTGCTGGAGCTGGCGGAACTGGTTAATCTGATTCTGCAGCTGGGGAGGGATGTCTCTCACGCGCCGGCCTCCTCAATCATCCGGAGGGCCCCCGAGGCCCAGCGGAGGTAGGAGTTCAGGGCAGCCCGCAGGGCGCCGGTATCTCGAGCCTCCACCTCCATCACCAGGGCGCTCGTGGTGGTTCTGAGGGTGACCGCACTTCGGGGAACCGGTCGGGCCGCTTCGGGCCCTAACGCCGCGGCCACGGTCTCCGCCGCATCCGTTTCCACGCGGACCCATGCCCGCCGCACGCTCATCGCACCTTCAGGACCTTCTTGACGTTGGGCCGCTCCTTGTAGAAGATCTTGGACCCGCAGTGTTCGCACTGGATGCCCACGGTGTTGATGTTGGAGCGAACGGGCTCCTTGCATACGGCGCACTTATACATGTTACTCCTCCAGCCCCTCGGGAACCACGACGTCCTCCTCGGCCGCCCGGCGGGAGACCTGGCGTGAGATCGAGGTCGTAACCACGGGGCGGTAGGCCCCCCCGGCGAAGGTGTAATCACAACGCCGGCAGCTCCAGATGCCCGTGCTCACCCGCTTCACCGACGGGTGGCGGCATCGAGGACATACGTGCCACCGCGACTTTTCCCGCAGGACCTCACGGATGCGTCGGCGGATCTTGACCCCGTAACGTGGGCCGAGCGAGCCCGCGGGCCCCGCCTTCTTCGTACGCCGCGCCATCCCCGACTAGGCCTCCACGATCGTCTTCCGAATCTCCTTCCCAATCTTCTGGGAGAGGGCGACGACCTGGTTGACCTCATCCACGGTGAAGCTGCCAGTTAAGCCTTTCTGCATGGCCCGGATGTGGCCCTTCTCATCGGTGACGACGGTTAGGCGGGCCTCGGCGATACGCTCCTCTTCCAGGGAGGGATCGATGAAGATGGCGTCCCCAATCTTGGCGGCGGTGACGGAGATGGGCTGATGCTCCACCTCCAGCGGGGCGTCCTTCCCCTCCCCCAGCTTTGTGGCGTTCGGGATGGTCGTGTTCATTAGGGCGGCCAAGGCCGCGTAGTTTCCGGCATCGAAGAGATTTCCCTCGTAATCCAGGATGTGGATGTCAACGAAGAGGAGCCAGACCTTCTCGCCGGGCTCGATCCCTAGCTTGCTTACGTCCACCGTGTTGGTCGCCCGGATGCCCCGGTCCACCACCCGAGCTAGCTCGATGGCAGGCGGCTTCGGGGGACCAAGCTCGAATGTCGGGCTCGCGCCGGGGCGCAGTTCCGCAACAACAATCAGGACCCCGGAATCGGGCCGGTCGGCGTAGGGTGAGCCCAGCTCCATCTTCACGCCCACCAGGAGGTCCGTGGCGCCCAGGTGCACCCGGGCACTCCCCTCGGCCGACTCGATGTAGCCCTTCTCCACCGTCAGAGGCCGATGCTCCTCGAGGCCACGCCCGTCGATGCGTTTGCCCGCCTCGGCCAGGTGCTGAATGTGGGTTCGCGTCAGCTCGTGGACGACTTCGACCATCTATGCCTCCTCCTTGACGGTCTCTTCTTCGAGCTCTTCTTCGGCCCCTTCCTCCGCTTCGAGTTCCTCCACGGACACGGCGTACCGACGCTTGAGGGCGTCCTTCTGCACCTCGTAGATCTCCTTGGCCGCGGCGATCGCCATCTTCATCCCCTTCTGGAACTCCTTGGCCGTGAGGTCGCCATCCATCTGCAGCAGGACGACCTCCTCCGTCCGGGGGATGATGGCGAGGGGGACGTCCGCTTCGCCGTAGTTGTCCTCATCCTTTCCGAGATCCAAGACGACCGTGCCGCCAATCTTCCCGAAGGCGACCCCGGCCAACAGGCTCTTCATGGGAATCCCGGCATCCGCCAGGGCCACGGCGACCGCCGTGAGTGCGGCGACCCGGGTTCCGGCGTCTGCCTGAAGGACCTCTACGAACACATCGATGCTCGAGCGCGGGAACTGCTCCAGGAAGACAACGGAGGAAAACGCCTCGCTGGTCACCTTGGAGATCTCCGTGGAGCGCCGGTCGGGGCCGGGTCGCTTGCGTTCGCCCACGGAGAACGAGGCCATGTTGTACGTCACCCGGACCAAGGCCCGGGCGGGGTCTGCCAGGTGACGGGGGTGACACTCCCGCGGCCCGTAGACCGCGGCCATCACCTTGTTGTTCCCCCACTCGAGATAGGCGCTTCCATCCGCGCGCTTCAGGACGCCCGCCTCGATGCTCAGCGGGCGCATTTCGCTTGCCTTGCGGCCGTCCAGCCGCTTGCCTTTGGAATCGATTAACTTGGGCGTTTCCGCCATAGTGCTCACCTAGGGTTACTCGGCTTTTCCATAGGTGGCTTCGAGAAAGTCCCGGACGGCGTCGGTGAGCCCGTGCACGTGTGCGTCGGACTCGATCATCTCGATGGCCGTCACGGCGTGGACGACATCATCGAGCTCTCCGTCAATCCAGATTCGACCGTTCTGGCCCACGAAAGTCCGCGTGTTGGTGAAGCTCTTGATCAGGCTGATCATGCTCCCCTCCCGGCCAATCACCCGAGGGACCCTGGCGTGGGAGATCTCCACGATGCGTCCCCCCGTCAGCTTCCGGGTGGACCGATCCTTCATGGTGATGATGACCCGTTTCGTCTCATCCAGGCTGATGATCTTCACCAGGACCGCGTCTTCCACGTCCAGGTAGCGGGCCGTGTCGCCAAAGTCCACCTTCCACGGAACCTCGTTCACGCGGAGCGGACTAGGGTGCGGACCGTTGAGGTCGACCAACCAATGGGAGGGCCCCAGGTCGACGACCTTGCCGATGACCAGGTCCCCCTCGCGGGGGATGTAACGCCCGCCTACAGGATCGACGTCGAGGTAACCGTCTCGCTCCCGCTTGATGCCCAGGAGAGAGGCGTAGATCTGGCCACCTTCGCTGAACGTGCCGACACCGGGCTTCAGGCCTTCGCTGTCGAGAACATCTCCCGGAACGACAACTTCCGGTTCGGGACTACTCATTCCACCTCACTTGCCTTGCGAGGCTCGTAGGGGTCGGGTCACTTAAGAATCTTCGTCTCCACGTTTCCGTGGGTCCGATCGTTCAGGCGATCCAGGAATTCGCCCTGGAACCCGGCGGCCACCTCTACGACCCCGATCCAGGAGCCGTCGGGTTGCCACTCCTCCTCGAGGATCGTGTACCGTAGGACCGGACCTCCCCGTAGGCCTTCCCCGCGTCGGCCGGAAGGAGCTTGATGGCGAACTTCGTCTTCTCCACGCTGAGGGGAAGGAGGGGACGGAGGGCGTCCAGCGTGGGATCCACCTGTTCCTCTACGGGCCGGAACGGGTCCACGTGGACCCCGGCCTCCACCATCGCGTTCTCGATACGTTGTGGCGGGTGGGGGGTCCCCGTCTGGGGATTGATGGCGTTGGACGCAATGTAGGCGACAATCTGCTTTCGTTTGGTCTCGAGCAGGGCCCGCCGCTGCTCGGTCGTGAGGGCGATGTCGCCCTCGCGGACGATGACCGTGGCGACTTGGAGGATCTCGGCCGTGCCGAAGAGCTCCGTCATCTTTTCCTCCGAGGCCCGGAGTCCCTTCTTCACATCCCGAAAGATGGCGTCGCTGGCCAGCTCGTCGACGAGGTTGATCTCTTCCCCGGCTCGGAGGGCCTCGACGGCGTTGGGACGCACGAGAATCTCGAAGGTCTCCCCGCCCCGGTCGAGGCGGGCGATCACCATGTCCTTGGTAAGCTCATCCTTGCGAGAAGTCCGGAGGTCCCAGGGCATGCCTCGCCCCTTAGGTCTCCAGCTGGCCCAGGTACGCCTGGATCTCCTCGGCGGTGAGGCGGACGAACCGCTCTCCCGCTTCGGCGATTCCGACCTCGAGGGTGTTTGCCTGGAGCGGCTCCTCGGAGGCCTTCTGGAGTGCCTCGAATCCCAGGAGGACGGCGGCGTCTTGGGCCATGTCCTCGGCGAACTTCTCCTCGAACATCTCGCGGACCGTGTTGCTTCCCGAGCCGATGCTCCCCGCCTTGTAGGAGACCATGGCGCCACTCGGGTCCGTCTCGTAAAGGTGAATGCCCTGGTCGTCCGTGCCTCCGATCAGGAGGGCGGTCCCGAAGGGGCGGACTCCGCCGTACTGGGTGTAGTTCTGCTTGTAATCGGACACCCGCTTGACCAGGAGGTCCACCGAGATGGGCTCTTTGTACGTGACCTTGTTCACCTGCGCCGCGATGCGAGCGTAGTCCACCAGAACCCGGGCGTCGGCCACGAGGCCCGAGGTGGCGCACCCGATGTGCCGGTCGATCTCGAAGATCTTCTCGATGGCGTCCACCTCCATCAGGCGGCTGCTGATGCCCTTCCCGGCCATCAGGACCACGCCGTTCTTGAATTTGACGCCGGCCGTGGTGGCGCCGCGTGTGACGGCGACCCGAGCGTACTCGACTTGGAAGAGTCGCCCATCGGGCGAGAAAACGGTAATGGCGCGATCGTATGCCATCTGGCCTGGTTGCATGAAGTCAGCCTCTCGCGAACTAAGGATATGGAAATAATAAACCTTCGCCACTCAGTTTGCGGCCCTGCGAGTCATCGCCGAGGGTCCACGTGACGGGGCCTCCCTTCAAGGGGAGAATCGTTCGAGGTACTTCCGAATCGTCCGCCGGATGGTCCCGCTAGTCCCTAAGGTGTGGACCTTCACATCTCGGTCGCCAACGGCTTTTATCGACTGAAGGAGGGGAATGGCGGTGTCCTTGTGGAGGTGGGACACCCTTACGATCCCCAGCCCGTTCCGGAGGTGGACAAGCCAGGGACGGGCCTCCTTGGGGAGATGATGGGAAGCCTCGCGAAGAGCCCGGGTGACCTCGCCGGTCTGGAGATCCTTGCCCCCTTCAATCCAGAAGGCGATGTAGCGTTTCCGGCCGACCCGATCCTTCACGACCGTGGTGTTCCCCCCGCCGGGGGACGCGGCGAACGGGAATGAGCTTTGCGGGGGGCGCGGACCCAGGTGATCAAGTCCACTTCCCCTTCCAAAGTATCGCCCTCCTTTGCCGGACCGAAGGGGATCTGAACCCACGGCCCTCCACCAAGTTGGGGCGCGCGTCGTGGGTTTACCGAAACGCGGACCACAATGCCAATGCTTTTCGCGCAAGCCAACGATGAGAATTCGCCGGTA
This sequence comes from Thermoplasmatota archaeon, assembly GCA_022848785.1. The sequence continues at coordinate 3,264 of JAJISK010000026.1, read as the reverse complement.
TCCAGCGCTCCCGATGCACTTCGCAGATTCAGTCAAATCAAGGTGGACTTCACGGGCGGTCACCTGACCCGTTGCCATTCGCCAATTGGGCGAAGCGGGGCATGTCGTGGAGGTCGGACCATCCTGAATGACAGAGTGAGGTTGCTCACTCCGAAAACCGTTTTATAGGGATTTCGGAATGCGTGTCCAGGGGGAGTTTATGGCTGAAGAGTCTCAAGGGTCGAGGACACATGAGAGGGCGGGATCCAACGCCATGGCCCGCGCGGTGACATGGCGCATAATGCTCTCCATCTCTCTGGGGACGACTTGGATTGCGGGCATTCTGATTTATTGGGCCTTCTTCTCCGAACGCTTCACATTGTTCCAGAACATCATCGTCGCCGTGGCGTCATTCCTCGCCGTTGGCGGCATTATCGGTGCTGCATGGGTGTCAACTGGCCTCCGATCCTCGACTAGGAGATGGGAGTAGAGCCTCCTCCAGGCGCTTTCGGTCTCTGCAGGCGGATATGCTGGTCTTTACAAACGCAGGTGAGGCATTCAATCGGAACGTCCGCCGGGTGGCGGGAGAGCCCCGAGCTGTTGCATGAGAGACATCACGCCAAATTGCTCCCAATGCTCAACGCCTTTGCCATCTTCAATGCGGACAATCTCGATCCCCGAGAAAGTCACCTGTTTCCCCGTGGGCGGGATTCCCATAAACTCTCCCTCATGGGTGCCATGCGCCGTCCATCTGGCCACCACCCGATCGCCCTCAGCGATCATGTCGTCCAGGCTCCACTTGATGTCTGGGAAGCCACGGTGCAACATCGCCAGGGATTCCTTGGCCGCTTCCAGGTCGGAAAGGTCGGGCCGGGGGTCCGACCGAGCGTGGTCGACGAGATTGGGATTGTTCAACTCATCCAAGACAGCAAGATTCCGTCCATTCAGAACCTCATCAAAGAATCGTGTATACG
>JAJISK010000026.1:0-2247 GCA_022848785.1 Thermoplasmatota archaeon | reverse complement strand
GAGAACTTAGTCCACGCTAGGACCTACGCAGACCATTCGTCGAGATAAACACATTCAATATGGGGTAGGTAACAAAGATGGATTCTCACGTTAAGTAACCACGTCAATCCCAATCCCTTCCAGGACGTGGCTCGTGTCCTTTCCCAGGAGGTTCTCCCCCTGGACGCCCGTGAGGACGACGAGGACGCGGACCTCCTTTTTCAGCTCCGGATCGACGGAGCACCCCCAGATGATGCGCGCCATGGGATTCGTCTGGGCGCCGATGAGCTCGGCCGCCCGTTCCGCCTCCTCCACCGTGAGATCCGGCCCTCCCACGACCCGGATGAGGACCCCGCCTACCTGGCTCACGTCCACCTCCCCGAGCAGGGGAGAGTGAAGGGCTTCCTCCACCGCGAGGTCCACGCGATCCCCCTCTCCTCGCGCCTCGCCAATGCCAATCATGGCGACACCGCCCTCCTCGATGATGGTGAGGAGGTCGCTGTAGTCGATGTTGACGAGCCCCGGCTTCGTGACGATCTCCGTCATGCCCTTGATGCTCTGCGTGAGGATCTCGTCGGCGACCTTGAAGGCCGCCTCCAGGGGGAGGTTCGGGACGAGTTCCAGGAGACGGTCGTTCTCCACGACGGCCGTGGTGTCGCAGTGGCGTCGGAGGCGTTCCAGGCCCCGCTCGGCGTTCTCCCGCCGCATGGTGCCTTCCGCCGCGAAGGGCATCGTGACGACCCCCATGACGAGGGCGCCGAGGTCCTTCGCGGTCCGGGCGATGATATGGGCCGCGCCGGTGCCGGTGCCTCCCCCTAGGCCCGCCGTGACGAAGACGACGTTGGCCCCCTGGAGGAGGGCCCGGATCTCCGCCATGCTCTCCCGGGCTGCCCGTTCGCCTACCTCCGGAATGGCGCCGGCCCCCAGACCCCGGGTGATCCCCTTTCCGAGGAGGATCTTCTTCGGCGCCCGGATGTGAAGGAGGTGGTTGGCGTCCGTGTTGAGGGCGCTGAGCTGGGCCCCCACGATGCCGGATTCCGAGAGGCGGCTGATCGTGTTGCACCCGCCTCCGCCGCAGCCCATGATTTTGATGCTAACACTCAGAGAGTCCACGAGTTGGCGGAGCTCCTCATCCTCTTCGGCGGCCAGGGGTTCGCCCGCGTCCTCCGGGAGCGTGGCCTGCTCCAGGCGGGCGATGGCCCTATTTACAATCGAACGCATGCGCATCCCATCCCGTAGGGGGTGGCGGAAATTGGCGCGTCTATTTAAGATAATCGGGGCCGGCCGTGGGAGGCGGCTAGTCGGCAAGGCGCAGCGCGTCGAATAGGTCTGCCCCCTGAATGAGGCCGTAGCCGTAGAGTCGATCGTGGGGCTCCGACTGTCCGGCCAAGGGGAAGGCCGTCCCCATGAGGGCCACCTTCACCGCGGAGACGCCCAGGGCCGAAACGAGATCCTGGAGGGCCGGTTCCCCCTCCAATACCAACGCCAGAATCGCGCTCACGATGGCCGAGGCCGCGGAGGTGCCCGCGACGCTCGCGTAGCTGCCTCCTAACCCCGTGGTCGCGAGTCCCTCGCCGGGGGCCACGAGTTCCGGCTTTCGATTGGGGTCCGACCGACCGGTGTTTTGTCCACCCTGGCTGAAATCGGAGACCTCCAGGCGGCTGTCCACGGAACCGACGGCGATGACCAGATCCTCCGAGGCAGGGGTCTGAACGTCCGGCGCATCCAGTCCGTCGTTGCCTGCCGCCGCGACCACCAGAACGCCTTGGTCGATGACCTCGTTCACGCGGGCCGACACGGGGCCGGGGGGGACGCTGCCTCCTCCCAGGGAGAGGGAGATGATGTGGGACCGGGTCCCGTTTCCGAAGGGGTCCATGCAGAAACGGAGGGCATCGAGGATGTCGAGGACCCGACCCACGCCCAGGCCGTCGATCGCCTTGGCGACCACAAGGGAAACCTGGGGGGCGAAGCCCCGGACCAAGCCCCGACCCACCATGAGGCCCGCCATGAAGGTCCCGTGCCCGTGATCGTCGTAGGGCTGCGACTCGTCGGCGACGAAGTCCCTCCAGGCCGCCGGCTCGAATCCCGCGAGGTCGGGATGGCCCAGGTCGATGCCGCTGTCCACGATACAGACAATGACCCCGGCACCCCTGAGACCCATGGCGTGGAGCTGGTCGGCCTGGGTGGAGGAATGGGCCCACGTGTTGTCGGGGACGCCCCGGAAGAACCGCTGGACGGCGTCCAGGTTGGCCAGCAGAAAGAAGGCGG
>JAJISK010000025.1 GCA_022848785.1 Thermoplasmatota archaeon | reverse complement strand
TGTTTCGCGTGCGTTGTGAGGCGGGCACGTACATCCGGACCCTTTGCGTCGACCTGGGAGAGGCCCTCGGGGTCGGCGGACACCTCCAGGATCTGCGGCGGACCCGCGCAGCCGACCTTGCCGAGGATACGGCCGTTTCCCTGAATGCCCTCCGAGACGCTTTCACCTACTGGAAGGAGGACGGGGACCCGACGGAGCTCCGTGCCATCCTGCGCCCGATGGAGGAACTACTGGGCCACCTTCGACGCGTGGTCGTGAAGGACACCGCCGTGGAAGCCCTCTGCCACGGTGCCCCGCTCATGATTCCGGGGATTTTGGAGGCCGACCCCGCGATTGCCCCGGGGGAACTCGTGGCGCTCTTCACGCGAAAGGGGGAAGCGGTGACCCTAGGGCGGGCCCGCCAGCGGGGGGCGGAATGGTCGTCTGCCAAGACGGGGATCGCCGTGGACCCGGAGCGGGTGCTCATGGACCCGGGATCCTACCCACGCCTCTGGCGTTGAGGCCCCGACGCACCTTTTATTCGCCCCTGCCCTATCCGAACGTCCCCAGTCCGATGCCGAGGTCGCCTAGTCCGGTAGGGCGCGAGCCTGGAGAGGACCCCTCGATAGCTCGTGGCGGGCAACCGCCTCGGGAGTTCAAATCTCCCCCTCGGCGCTCGACCCTTCGACCCCTCCCTCGCGGATCGCGGCCTTCAATCGGTCAATGGATCCCACGGGACGGGGATCCACGCCCCGCAGGACCGCCAGGTATACGCTCACCAGGTCCCCAAGCAGAACGAGTTCCAACAGGCCGGTCACGAACTCCTTGCTGAGGAGCGGGACCGAGGTGACGGGCACCCGTTCCTCCAACAGGGTGAGGGTGTGCTGCAAGCGGGCGTGAATGGCGCTGTCGGGGGGCGGCATCAGCAAGATCGGGGCGAATCGGTCCGGATCCGATCCCTCAAGCCAGCCCACGATCTCGTTGTGGTTCGCCTCGGGGAGGACGCTGTGCCACGCGAGGGTCTTTGCGTTCTCGTTCAGCTGGGTCTGCCACCTTCGAGCCACGCCGGCATAGGGCGGGGGGCCGTAGATGATGGGCACCTTTCCCTCCAAGGCCGTGGCGATGGCCTTGGCCCGGTTCTCCTCCGTCGGGACGGCCGGAACCCATTCTTCTCGGATCCGGCTCAGGTCCGTCAGGGCCCCCGGGAGCGCATCTGCGAGTCGGACGGAGGAGCGGGCCAGCAGGGTGAGTAGGGGTGCCAGAAGGTAGCCCAGAGCCGCCCGGGGCGCGAAGCCGGGAGGGACGAAGACGTGGGGCACCCCCTGGGCCGAGGATGTCTCGGCGAGCTCTCCGCCCGATCCGACCGTCAGGCAGGAGAGGTCCCGCCGCAGCGCCTGTCGATAGGCCGAGAGGGTCTCCCAGGTGTTCCCCGAGTAGCTGATGGCAACTAGGAGATCCTCCTTGTCCACGTAGGGGGGGATAGAGGGGGTCCGCGTGACTTGGACTTCCACCCCTCCGTACCACCTCCCCAGCGCGTGGGCGAGATCCCCTGCGATGGCCGACCCCCCCATGCCCACGACGAAAACGCGCCCCGAGGGCGGATGGGCCCAGGCGGCGTCCCGGACCCCTGCGAGTCCCTCCTCGATCTGCTCCGGGAGGGAGGAAAAGGTCCCCATCAGTTCGCTGGGGTCGATCCGGGACAGACGATCGGGGTCGTCCAGCACACGGCGCGATGGGCCGAGGCGTTGAAAGGGTTGCGGGGGAGGAGGAACAGGCTTTATGGTAGTTACAAAAATTTTATGTGAGGTCCGCGGGTTCCCCATACCATGCGGGTTGCGGTGCGGGGGGCCTTGAGAGCGCTCCAAGGGGGGACCCCGATCTTACTCTACGATGCCGACGGTCGAGAAGAGGAGACGGACCTCGTCCTCCCCTCCCAGTTCGTTACCTCCGAATCGATTCGCCTCATGCGCCAAGAGGCCGGCGGCTTGGTCTGCACGACCTTCCCGACCCCGGTGGCGAGACGACTGGGGCTGCCGCTCATGGAGGACGCCCTGACCATGCTCAAGGAGGACTTCCCGGTGATCGAGGGGCTCCTCCGGCACCGGCCTCCCTACGATGCCCGGTCGGCTTTCAGCCTGACGGTGAACCACCAGGCGACCCGGACGGGGATTACGGACCGGGATCGGGCCGTGACGGTGGGCGCGTTGGCCGAGGCGTGTCGCCATGCCCTCGCCTCCGAGGACGGCCTGGCACGGGAAGCGTTCATGCAGGAGTTCCGTGCCCCTGGGCACGTCCACCTTCTCATCGCGGCCGAGCCACTCCTGCGGGCGCGCCGCGGCCATACCGAACTCTCCACAGCTCTTCTCCTGATGGCCGAGCTCCTCCCCACGGCCACTCTCTGTGAGATGCTGGCGGACGGCGGCGGAGCGCTCTCCAAGGTAGAGGCAAACAACTATGCGACAGCCCGGCATCTTCCCTTCGTCGAGGGGAGCGACGTCCTCGAGGCTTGGGGAGCATGGTCCGGGTCATGGCGACGGGAGTTTTCGACATCCTCCACATAGGTCATCTGGACTACCTGAGGCAGGCCAAGGAACTGGGGGACGAGTTGGTGGTCGTCATCGCTCGCGACTCCCGGGTGCGTCGGATGAAACATGAACCGGTGACCCCCGAAGCGTTGCGACGAGAGCTGGTGGACGCCCTCAAGCCCGTGGACCGGGCCCTCCTGGGCCACGAGGGCGACATCTACCAAACGGTGGAGGAGGTCCGCCCCGATGTCATCGCCTTGGGCTGGGACCAGGAGTTCAACCTCGAGGAGGTGGAGGCAGAGGTTCGCCGGCGCGGGATCCCGGCGAAGGTGGTCCGACTGACGAAGATGGAGGGGGACCTGGACGGGACGACGAAGATCATCAACAAGGTAATCAGCCTCTGGTCCATCCAGAAGCAGGTGGAGCGGGTGGAAGAGACGCCCCCCGAGGGGGACTAGGGCTGCGGACCATCGGCATCGTGGACACGACGTTCGCCCGGTACGACATGGGAACGGCGGCGGAGGAGGAGCTGAAGGGCCTAGGGACGGGTTTCCAGGTCGTTCGCCGTACCGTGCCCGGGGTCAAGGACCTCCCGGTGGCGTGTAAGCGCCTCATCGAGGAGGAGTCGTGCGACCTGGCGATGGCCCTCGGCATGCTCGGGCCACACGCTGTGGATAAGCAAACCGCCCTCGTCGCGGACTTGGGCCTTCAGGGGGTCCAACTCGCCACCAACACCCCGATCCTCGGCGTCTTCGTGTACGAGGAAGAGGCCAAGGACGAGGATGAACTGGCCTGGCTCGCGGCACGCCGCACCCGGGAACACGCCCGGAACGCCTACAACATGCTCTTCCGGCCCGAGATCCTCCGACAGAACGCCGGGACCGGCCAGCGGGAGGGGTTCGAAGACGCAGGACCCCTCGAGACGACCTCGGGGAAGTTGAGCTAGGTGCCCAACCTAGGCATCGTGGTCAGCGAGTTCCACGCCGACGTCACGGAGCGCATGCTCGTTCGGGCCGAAGAGCACGCCACCTTCCAGGGTCTGACGGTGACCCATGTCGTGAAGGTCCCTGGGGTGTTCGACATGCCGCTCGCCCTCAAGCGTCTCATCCGGCGGGACGACGTCGACGGAGTCGTTGCGTTGGGGGCCGTTGTTCAGGGGGAGACCGGCCACGATGCGGTGATTATGGCGCAGACCGCCCGGCAGATCGCCGATCTCGCGGTGGAGTACGAGAAACCCATCGGCCTGGGCATCACCGGCCCCGGTCAGACGAAGGAACAGGCCCTCGATCGGGTGGAAAAAGCGCGGGAGGCGGTGGAAGCGGTCGCGAAGCTCCTGCAGACCCTGGAGGGAGTCTAGCCGCGAAGAAGTGTTATATCCCGACCTCTTAATCACGGAATCCGCGTCCCGAGGGCTCGGCCATGTCAGACATCCCCCAGATTGAGGAGATTCTAAAGGAGATCGAACGCCGCGAGGGCGTCCACGAGGTCTTCCTCGTAACCCGATCGGGGACATACGTTGCCGGGGCGCTCCCGAAGGGCGTCGAGCGGGAGACGTACGCAAGCATGTTCGCCGTCCTCCTAGGCTCTGCGGACACCGCCACGTCCCAGATGAAGGAGGCGATGCATGGGGTCACCGTCCACCTACGCGACTCCAAGCTCGTGGTGCTGGGGGACGGGCCCAAAGCCCTCTTCGTGCTCCGGGTAGGGGATGATGTGGGGGTACGACGCCTCCGGGAGATCCTGGGCCCCTACTCCGCGCGCCTCGAGGAGCACCTCTGAGGCTACATCCGCCGGAAGCCTCGGAGCATCCATTCGCCGACGGACTTCGTAACGTATCGCACGGTCCGGCCTGCTCCCCGACTCAGACCGAGGGGTCGCCCCCTCCCCTTGCGGATGGCCGCCAGCAGGTCCCCTTCGGTCTCGTACGCGTCTGCGAGCACGAGGAGACCCCGTCCGATGTCTGCGAGTCGATGGGCGTCGCTGCCGGCCGTCATCGGCAGGCCGAGGTCCTGCGCCAGCCGCTCCGCACGTCGGTTGTCTCGGCTGGTTGTGCGAGCATTCAGACCTTCCACTCCTTCGAACGGCACCTTCCGCACCACAGCTTCCCCGAGTCCGGACCAGAAGCGGTAGGGGTGGGCGGCCACGGCGAGGCCTCCCTGCTCGCGGATTTTCTCCAAGGCCTCGGCCGCAGGAAGTCGGGGGGGGACCGGCTCCTGCAGACCGTAGACCAGGATGTGCCCCTCCCGCGCCGAGAGTTCCATCGCCCGGATGGTGAGCAGCCCCGTCTCTCGGGCCAACCGCCGGGCTTCCTCGCTGCCGTCGGCTCGGTTGTGGTCGGTGATGGCCACCCCTTGGATGTCCAGACGCGCCGCCACCTTGAGCATCTCCCGCACCGGCATGGCTGAGTCGGGGGAATACTGACTGTGGAGGTGCAGGTCGACCTTGAACAGCTCACGTCACCTCGGAACCTGGACGGACGGGGCGGTCTAGGGTGACTTCCCGTTTGCCCGTCTTGAGGGGAAGACCCGGACCCCGAGAGCTCCCGCGAAAGTAGACGCGTCCGTCGTCCCCCACCTCCATGCGGAGCTTTTTGAACTCCTCGAAGGAGAGACGCGGGGCCCCCGGGACGCCCAAGACCTGCGTGCCTGGTTCGGCATCCCCCGTGAGGAGAAGGGAAATCACCGGGCCATCTACGGCGGCCAGAAGCATGGCGTCGGACCGAATGCCCCGAAAGGTGGCCGGTTTGAGATTGAGCAAGACCGCGACGTGCTGTCCCTTCAGCTCCTCCGGCCTGTACTCCTCTCGCATCCCGGCGACCATGGTTCGCCGTTCCGAGCCCAAGTCGGCCTCGACGATGTACAGCTTGTCGGCATCGGGATGATTCTCCACCTTCGCAACCCAGCCAACACGCACGTCCAGCCTCTCGGCCTCCTCCTCCACGGGCACCGGAGCGAACTCGATCTTGCGGAAGAGGGGTTTCGGCGCGCGGAGTTGCTGCCCTCCAAGAATCCCCTCCGGAACCGCGTCCCAGGACACCTCCTCCACGGATCCGTCGTAACCCAAGTACGCCCAGAGGCGCTGGGCGGAGAATGGGAGGAAGGGGGCGGTGAGGACCGCGAGACCTCGGACCACGCGCAGGGCCACGTGGAGTACCGTACCTGCGCGGCGCCGATCCTTGGAGAGGAGGTCCCACGGGGCCTGGGCATCGAAGTACTGGTTGCCCCGACGCGCGAGGCGCATGATGCCCTGGAGGGCATCCCGGAAGTGGACGTACGTGAGGTTCTGTCCGACCGCGCGCCATCCCTCCTCCAACTCCCGGAGGAACGCCTTGTCCTCCTTGGAGAGGTCTCCCGCCTCCGGGACCTCGCCGAAATTCTTGTGGGTGAACGTCAGGACGCGATGGACGAAGTTTCCGTACACCGCGAGGAGCTCATTGTTGATCTTCGCCGCGAAGTCCTCCCATGTGAAGTCGGTGTCTCGCAGCTCGGGCATCTTGGCCGTGGCATAGTAGCGAAGCGCGTCCGGTTCGTACTCCGCCAGCATCTCATGGAGGTTCTCGCCTGTTCCGCGGCTGGTGGACATCTTCCTTCCCTGCACCCGAAGGTACTGGTTGGCCGGGACGTCATAGGGGAGGTTGATGGCCTCGTCATAGCCCATAAGGTAGGCGGGCCAGAAGATTGCGTGGAACGGGATGTTGTCCTTTCCCACGAAATAGTAGTGGCGGGCCTCGGGGTTGTACCACCACTCCTTCCAGGCGTCGGGCCGCCCCTGGCGACGGGCCCACTCGATGCTGGTTGAGAGGTAGCCAATCACCGCCTCGAACCAGACATAGATGCGCTTCCCTTCCCACCCCTCGACGGGGACGGGGATCCCCCAGTCGAGGTCCCGGGTGATGGGTCGGTCCTTCAGCCCTTCCTTGAGCCAGGCCAAGGCGAAGTTCAGGACGTGGGCCTTCCAGTAGCTCTTGTCCTGCAAGTACGCCTGGATCGGCCCCTGGAAGGCGGACAGACGGAAGAAGAAATGCCTCGTCTTCCGCTGGACGGGTCGGGTACCGTCGATCTTGCACCGCGGCTCGATCAGGTCGAAGGGATCCAGGAGGTGACCGCAATTTTCGCACTGATCCCCTCGGGCCTCCTTGTAGTGGCAATGCGGGCACTCCCCCTCGATATACCGGTCAGGCATGAAGCGTCGATCGGTGGGGCAGTAGGACGCGAGCATCTCCTTCTCGTAGAGATGACCCTTTTCCAGGAGGGTCCTGAACAACTCCTGGGCGACCTTCTTGTGCCCGGCAGCACTGGTCTTCCAGTACAGGTCGAAGCTGATGCCTAGGTCCTCAAAGGATCGGGAGATAAGCTGGTGGTATCGTTCCGCGATGACCTCGGGTCCGACGCCCTCCTCGTCGGCCACCACAGTGACGGGCGTGCCATGCTGGTCCGACCCTGAGACCATCAACACCTCGTCCCCCGCCATCCGGTGGTATCGGGCGAAGATGTCGGCGGGGATGTACGCCCCCGCCGCGTGCCCGATGTGGCGGGGGCCGCTGGCATACGGCCAGGCGACACCCAGGAGGAGCTTGGCCATCGTGGGCGAACTAAGGGTGCGGGCGATTTAAAGAATGAGCACGGACTCCGTGGTTATCACGGAACTCAGTCTCCCGCAAAGGGTTAAATACCGACCTGGAAATCGATGACCAGCCTAAGGAGTTGATGTTTTGGATCAGGAACGTGGCCAGGGACCCTACGAAGCGCCCGTGGAAGAGGGGAAGGTTTACGAGGCCACCATCGAGGATTTGGGCCGGGAGGGGGACGGCATCGCCCGCATCGACAGCTTTGTCGTCTTCGTGCCTGGCACAAAGATCGGGGACACCGTGAAGGTCCGGATTACCCGGGTCCTCCGCCGCATGGCCATTGGGGAAGTGGTGGAGGAATAGCGCCTTTTCCGCCATCCCGTTTGCCATCGCCAGCGCTAGCTTCCCTCGCGGGGGTGGCCAATCAGGAGGAGCCGCCCCATCTCGGAGAGCCGGATGAGGAGACGACCCTGGGTTCCGCGGTCGATCTCCACGACCCCCAACGCCTCGAGCCCCTTGGCTTCCCGGCCTCCACGAAGATGGTAGCTCAGGAGGGACTTCTCGATCCCCGAGGCGCTGCTCAGGTCGCTGAGGGAGCCAGCTTCTCCGCCCATGTCATCGAGGGCTTGGAGGACGCGGATCTTGCTCGGGGAGATGACCTCGCTGTAGCTGAATTTGAGGACGGGGAGCATCATCGGGACGTCGTTCTCCACATGGAAGGCCTTCACCCCGTTGACGAACGCGGCGCTGATGGCGGAGCAGGTCAAGAGCTTGCGTCCGCTGGAGACGTTGATGAAGATGTCGTCGTACTGGTCCCGCTGTTCCCGGATGATCTGCGCCACGACCTCGTACATCTCCCGGGCCGGGTCCCGGATTTCCTCCCGCTCGACGGGGATCTGGAGTTCCCCAAGCTTGCGGCCGATCTCGGCCGCGTGAAAGCGGGCCTCCGGTTCGTGGATGAGGACCAGCTTGCTGACGGGGTACTCCCGGACCCCCGCGAAGATCGGGGCCTCCTCGTCCCCCAGGGTCGCAATCTGGAGAATCTTCATGCCGGGTCATCCTAGCGAGATGCCGCTATAAAAACGGTTTGAAATCTTGAAGACGGGGTTGAACATTGCCCCGGGTCAGGGTCAAATATGGGCGCGTTCATCTCGCCGCGATTCCCGTGCAGAGACTCCTTTGGCACCTCATCGTGGGGACCAGGGGGGGCATCAATCGAGCCCGTATCCTTCTCCTGTTGAAGGATCGACCGTACAACGCCAACAGCCTCGCGGAGGAGCTGGGCCTGGACTACAAGACGGTCCGGCATCACCTCCGGGTCCTCCGGAAGAATGACCTGGTGATGGTCTCGAAGGAGAAGCAGAGCCCCCTTTACTTCCTGACGCCCACCATGCTTCGGACCTGGGAGGACTTTGAGGGAATCTGGAAGAAGATTGGGAAAAAGTAGATGGAGTATGGAAGAATGAGACAAGACTCGACCCGAGGTGAGAGCCCGTGGTAAGCCAGCTTTGGTCGCTGAACATGATCTTTGGAAGTGCGAGTATCGGACTCCTCGTCGCGCTGCTTGCGCTCTACGCAAGAAACCTCCGGCAGATGCGGTCCGCCTTCGGCCTCGGCCTCGTCGTGTTCGCGGTTCTCCTGATCGCGCAGACCGGATGGGCCCTCTGGTCGATGTTCGAGTGGGCCACGGCAGGTTGGCCCGATACGTTCGCCGTGTCCCTCCTCTATCTCAACATCGTCCAGACCTCGGCTTTTGGAGTTCTGCTGGGAATCAGCTGGGGCTAAGCATAAGTTGAATTTTTTCTTTAACCATCGAACCAGAATTTTACATTCCGACGACACGTCCCTCTCGCCAGCGACGCAAGAGGAGAGAACGGCATGGAATCCGACGTGCTATTGCCCGCGCAGGATGAGGATTCGTGCCCCGAGTGTCGGAGCTCCCACCTCATCCGGGATTACGTCCACGGCGAGCTGGTCTGTGAGAGCTGCGGCTTGGTGGTCAGCGAATCGTTCATCGACCCAGGGCCGGAGTGGTCCGGAACCGGCCAGGATGCGGCCAACAAGATTCGAACGGGGGCCCCCGTGAACATCGCCTCCCACGACAAGGGGCTGACGACCGAGATCGCGCCCGGGTTGCGGGACTCGCAAGGAAAACCATTCCGGGAGGAGGACCGGCCTCAGATTTACCGCATGCGGAGGCTGCAGAAGCGAATGCGCTGCGCCCAGGCCGGGGAGCGCAGCCTGGCGGAGGCCCTCATGGAGTTGGAGCGGATGGCGTCCGTGCTGGGGCTACCTCGGGCGTTCCGGAACGAGGCCGCCCTTTTGTACCGAAAGGCCGCGGGGAAGGGACTGGTGCGCGGGCGAACCATCCTGGGGATGGCATCCGCCGCGATCTACGCCGCCTGTCGGTTGAAGGGGGCGCCCCGCAACCTGGAGGAGATCTCTTCTTCCCTCGGCATACGGAGACGCGAACTCACGTTATCCTACAAGGCCCTGGGCCGAGGCCTCGGGCTTCGGCTTCCCCCACCCCGGGCGGAAGACTTCCTTCGGCGCTTTGCCAGCCAATTGGCGTTGCCTTCCGCGGTTGAGGCCAAAGCGCTGGAACTCGTGCGCGCCACAGAGCGGGCCGAGCAATTCCACTCAAAGGGTCCCTCGGGCACGGTGGCCGCCTGCATCTACCTGGCTTCCATCCTCCTGGGCCAGAAGGTGCCTCAGGAGAAAATCAGCCGCGTCGCAGGGGTTTCCGAAGTCACCATCCGGATTCGGTACACGAGCATTGCCAAACGTTTGGGACTCGAGCTCTCTCCCCGCGACCGGTCGCAACGCTCGCCCTCGCGCCCCTTACCCCCCGTTTCCGCCTAGCCCCCCGGCGACGACGGAGGCGCGAGGCCCTCCTCGTCCAGGAGGACGTCGCGTCCGTCCACCCGCACCCGGCCCTCGGCGAACAGCTTCACGACGTAGGGGAGGACCCGGTGCTCCACTTCCAGGATGCGGGCGGCCAGGGTCTCCTCCGTATCCCCGGGACGAACGGGAACCGTCTCCTGGTAGACGATGGGTCCTCCGTCCAGCGAGGCGTCCACGAGGTGGACCGTGCACCCGCTCACCTTCACACCCCATTCCACCGCGTCCCGCTGGGCGTGGGCTCCGGGAAACGCAGGCAGCAGGGAGGGATGGATGTTGATGATGCGGTTGGGGAACTGGTCGATGAAGTAGGGGGTCACGAGGCGCATGAACCCCGTGAAGACCACGAGTTCCACATCGCGCTGACGGAGTTCCTGGACGACCTCCCTCTCAAAGGCATCCCGACTGCGTCCCCGATGATCGACAAAGACCCAGGGAATCCCATGTCGATCGGCCCGCCCGAGGGCCGGGGCGTCTTCCTTGTTGGAGACCAGGATGGCCAGAGACACATCGAGGTCCCCGCCCTCGACGGCATCGATGAGGGACTGAAAGTCCGTGCCCCGTCCCGAGGCGAGTACCCCGACCTTCATGCGATCCATGCTGACCCAGTCAGTGCTTGAAGACGCGG
>JAJISK010000024.1 GCA_022848785.1 Thermoplasmatota archaeon | reverse complement strand
GGCCTGCTTAATCCTTAGATAGCCCCGGGTCCTCCCGCTGGCGGCGCGGCCGTGGTCTAGCGGTCAGGACAGAGGCCCCCCAAGCCTCTAACCCGGGTTCAAATCCCGGCGGCCGCATACCCGATGAGACGCCGAATCCTTATCCCGCCGAGGTGCCTCCGCTTTGCGTGGAATCCTTCGGGACGCTGACCTGGCAGCTTGCCGGTTCGGCCCTTGTGGCGGTGATGGGTGTGCTTCTCATCGCGGCCGCCTTCAGCCCGGACAGCCCCGCCCCCCTCCCAGCCATCCTGGGAGTGGGAGTGTTGAGCCTGGTGGGCGCGGCGATCTTATTGCGGTTCCACCTCGCGTACATGCGGAAGGTGGCAGAGAGGTAGAGATCCGTCTCGAGCAGTGCGGAGACACGGGTTCCCTCGGCTTTATACCACCCGCGAGGTTGGTGCCAGACCGCCGTGCAGGAACGGGCCTGGTATAGCCTCTCGGTCGACGAAGCCTGGGCGCGGGCCGAGTCCTCCCCTCAAGGGCTCTCCCAAGCGGAGGCCGAGAGCCGTCTGGAGCGGGACGGTCCCAACGAATTGCAGGAGGTAGGGGCCGTCTCCCCCCTCCTCCTCCTCGCCCAGCAGTTCGTCCACCCCTTGGTCATCATCCTGATCGTGGCTGCCGGCATCGCCGCCTATCTCCAAGAGATCCTGGACGCGGCGGTCATCGCCTTGATCGTCGTCCTCAACGCTATCTTTGGCTTCGTCCAGGAGTATCGGGCGGAGCGGGCCATACAGGCCCTCAAGCAGCTCACGGCCCCAAAGGCACACGTCCTCCGGGACGAGGAGGAGGTCACCGTCCCGACCCGGGAACTCGTGGTGGGGGACGTGGTCCTCCTGAGTGCAGGGAGCAAGGTGCCCGCGGATCTCCGCCTCTTCGAGGTGGCGAACCTCTTGGTCAACGAGGCGTCTCTAACCGGGGAGTCCGTCGCAGTCCACAAACGGTTGGACCCTGTGCGCGAGGGCGTCCCCCTGGGGGATCGGACGAACCTCTCTTTCATGGGGACCGTAGCGAACGTGGGCCGCGGTCGGGGACTCGTGGTGGCCACCGGGATGGCCACGGAACTCGGTCGCATCGCGGGCATGGTCCAAGAGGAACCGGTGTCCCAGACCCCCCTCCAGCGCCAGCTTGCTCGCTTCGCCAAGCAGCTGGGTCTGGCAATCCTGGCCGTGGTTCTCTTCGTCTTCTTTGCAGGCTACCTCCGGGATCCCGACGCCATCGTCGAGCTGTTCCTAACTGCCGTGGCCCTCGCCGTGGCGGCGATCCCCGAGGCCCTGCCGGCGGTGGTAACCGTGGGCCTCGCCCTCGGGCTTCGGCGAATGGCCCGCCGGAACGCGCTCATTCGACGACTGCCGGCCGTCGAGGCACTTGGGGGGACGACGGTCATTTGCTCTGACAAGACAGGCACGCTGACCACGGGACAGATGAACATCCGAATCGTCGCGGTGGGCGACCGAGAGTATGAGGTCGTGGGGGAAGGCTTTGCCCCCGATGGGGTCTACCGCCTGCAGGGACAGGCGGTCGATCCAACAGATGACGAGGGTCTCATGCGTCTCCTGAGCGCCGCCCTCCTCAACAACGACGCGCGCCTCGTCCAAGAAGGACGCCAGTGGACGGTCCTGGGGGATCCCACGGAAGGCGCCCTCCTCGTCGCCGCGATGCGGGCGGGGCTCCGGCCCGAAGTCCTACAGGCGGAGTTGCCCCGGGTGGCGGAGGTCCCTTTCACATCGGAGCGAAAACGGATGACCACCATCCACGCCCCGGTAGACGCCGAGACCATCGCCGAGCTGCGGGCCCGTGGGGACGAAACACTCGAGCTCCTCGGAGAGATTTCGGGGAAAGTGGCCTGGACGAAGGGTGCTCCCGAGACCGTGTTGGACCGATGCACGGGTGTGTATTCTGACGGGCAAACCGTTTCCCTGACGGAGGAGGATCGCGAGACCATCCTCGAGCGGGCTCAGTCCTTGGCGGGACAGGCGCATCGGGTCTTGGCTCTGGCCTACCGGGAGCTGCCGGACCAACTCCCTGACTTGCGGGAGGAGACGGTGGAGACGCACCTGGTCTACCTGGGCTTGGTGGGGATGATGGACGCCCCCCGGCAGGATGCGATTGAGGCGGTCCGGCAGGCCAAGGCGGCGGGGGTCGAGGTCGTCATGATTACGGGAGACCACCTGCTTACGGCCGAAGCGGTCGCTCGGGAGATGGGCATTTTGGAGGAGGGGGATGAGGTCCTGGCCGCTGCCGACCTCGATCGCCTGACCGTGGAGGAGCTGGCAGAGCGCGTAGAGCGTGTCAAGGTCTACGCTCGGGTCTCTCCCGAACACAAGGTCCAGATCGTGAGGGCTTGGAAGCGGAAGGGGGCCGTGGTGGCTATGACCGGAGATGGGGTGAACGACGCCCCGGCCCTTCGGCGCTCCGACATCGGCATTGCCATGGGAATTACGGGGACCGATGTGGCGAAGGAGTCATCAGATGTCGTGCTCACGGACGACAACTTTGCCTCTATTCCCGTGGCCGTCGAAGAGGGGCGTGGGGTTTACGAGAACATTCGGAAGGTCGTCCGGTACCTCCTGAGTACGAATTCGGGCGAGGTCATGATCCTCTTCGCCGCCGCGGCCGTCTTCCTTCCGCTGCCCCTCCTTCCCCTCCAAATCCTATGGATCAACCTCATCACCGACGGCTTCCCCGCTCTCGCCTTAGGGGTCGAGCCCAAAGAGAGCGGCCTGATGGATCGTCCCCCTCGGAACCCCCGGGCCGGGATCCTCTCCGGCGACATGGGCTTCCACATCATCTGGGTAGGTCTCCTTATGACAGCGGGCTCCCTCGGCCTATTCCTATGGGCCTTGGAGCGGGGTGGCTTAGACCACGCCCGATCCCTGACATTCTACACGGTGGCGATGTTCCAGGTCTTCCACGTTCTGGCCGTCCGCGTCTCCCGCGAGTCTGTGTTCAAGGCAGGTTTCTTCGGAAATCCCTGGCTCATCGGGGCCGTCGCCCTGACCGTCGGCCTTCAGCTGGCCGTCATCTACGTCCCCTTCCTTCAGGAGGCCTTCCGAACCGTAGGCCTGCCGCTGGCGGATCTCCTCTTCGCCACCTTGGTAGCCTCCAGCGTCTTCTTCGCGGTGGAGCTCGAGAAAGGCATCCGGCGCCGGGGGGAAGGCTATACCCCGCTCCGGGTTGAGCAACCCCGTGAAGCCCCTGGAGATTGACGGGTCCACGGGGGAGGGCGGCGGACAGATCTTCCGCCTCTCGCTGGCCCTGTCGGCCCTCACAGGCCGTCACGTCCGCGTGACCCGCATCCGAGCCGGGCGACCCAAGCCGGGTCTCGCCAGGCAGCACTTGGTGGCCGCAGAGGCTCTGATGAACCTCTGCCGTGGGGAAGCCGAGGGATTGGAGCTGGGCTCCACGTCGGTGGCGTTCCGGCCACGAGGGATCCGCGGCGGACGATTGAACGTGGACGTGGGCACCGCGGGGAGCGTGACGTTGGTCTTACAGGCGGTCCTGGTCCCGGCCCTTTTCGCCGCCCAGCCGACGACGTTGACGATCCGGGGGGGCACCGACGTGCGTTGGTCCCCGCCGGCGGAATACACGCGCAGTGTCTTTCTCCCTCTCCTCGAGGGAATGGGAGGAAACGCGTCCTTCCAGGTACGACGACGAGGCTACTACCCCCGAGGAGGCGGCCGCGTCCGCGCTGACATCGCGCCGGTGCCATCCCTCACGCCCTTTCCGGGGCAGGCCATGGGCCAGCTCCTGCGTATCGGTGGGGATGCCCATGCATCGAACCTCCCGACACATGTGGCGGAGAGGATGAAGGGGAGGAGTGAGGAGATTCTGGCTGACTTCCAGCCCATCGCCATCGAGGCTTTCACCTATGGCGAGCGGGAGGCGGAAGGACGCGGCGGTGCCTTGGTCCTCTGGGCGAAGACGACTGCGTCCCGCATCGGGGCGAGTGCCATCGCTGAGAAAGGGGTCTCCGCCGAAACTCTGGCCGACCGCGCGGCGAGGGAGCTGCGGAACGACCTCCGAGCCGAGGTGACCCTGGATCGTTACGCCGCCGATCAGCTTCTCCCCTACATGGCCCTAGCGTCCGGAACCTCCGTCTTCTGGGTTCGAGAAGTGTCGAACCACCTGAGGACACTCTTCTGGCTCCTTCCCCAGTTCCTCGACGTGAACATCCAAACCCGGGTGGAAGAAAGACGGACTCGGGTAGAAGTGAGGCCTAGCCGTACATGGAGGTCGACCGGGACTCCTCCGGCTGCCGGCCCTCGAGGGCCCGACGGTTGATGGACTTTAGTTGCTGCTCGATGCGGCCCGCCTCTTCGTACAGCGGTTTCGTGTCGAGCCCCATCTTCAGGAGGACCTTGTCCACCGTCTCGATGACCCGGGCGGCTGCCCTCGCGTCGGGGAAGTCTGGATGCGCCTCCGAAAGGACGCTGATTACGTCAAAGCCCCGTTTCCTGCCTTCGTTGAGGAGCACCCCGGCGACGCCGGTGATGACCCCTTCCTCGAAGATCGGAACTTCGCTATCCTTGAGCATCTTGGTGGTGGCGGCGGTGCTTCCGACACCGTACACCCTCACCCCCTCCTGTGCCCCGGACTCCCGGTCCACAATGAGGCCCTCCGGACAGACGAGGAGGGAGCACTCCTTCGCCTCGGCCCAGTCCAGCACGGCCTCGGCAATGTCCTTGATCATCGTCGCGGCCGGCTGGAACTCGGAGATGAAGATGACGACCGTGTGCCCTCCGTCCTCCTGGCCCCCGGCGTAGATGCGGACGGGGTGGAGGGGGACGCCACCCTTGACGAGAGCGACGGTGGGGAACCGCGACGAATCCATCACGCCCACCTGTTCGAGGTCAAGGAGGTCCACGAGGTAGTTGGCGACGATGGAGCTCACGAGTCCGACGCTCGGAAAGCCGTCGATCAGGATGGAGTCGCGGAGGTCCAACTCGTTGAACAGATGAATGCGCACCCCATCCATGCGCTCCGGGTATCCGGGCACCCCGTATTTAAATGCCCTAGCCCTCGTTCTCCGTTCTGTCTCCGACGCCAATCCTTATTCGGCGGAGTCCCAATGGAAACCCGTGGCAGACCGGCCTTTCGTCGTCTTGAATATGGCGTCCACCCTGGACGGGAAAATCGGCCTCCCCGGAAAGAGGCCCTTGAAGCTTTCCTCGGACGAGGACTTTGCACGGGTCCACCGTCTCCGTGCAGAAGCCCAGGCAGTGGTGGTAGGGATCGAGACGGTCCTGGCGGACGACCCGAAGCTCACCGTGAAGAAGGAGTACGTCCCCAACGGTGCGAGTCCCCTTCGGGTGGTCTTGGATTCCGCCGGGCGTGTGCCGCGGGGGGCCGCGGTGCTGGATGGCTCGACGGCGACCCTGATCGTGACGGCGGAGGACGTCTCGGGGACCTTTCCGAACGCCGAGGCTCTTCGGTGTGGCACGGGAGAGGTCGACCTTCCTCGCCTATTGGGCCATCTCGCCGAGCGAGGGGTCCACCGGGTTCTGGTGGAGGGCGGCGGCACCGTGGCTTGGTCCTTCCTGCGAGCGGGCCTCGTCGACCGTTTCCACGTCTACATCGCCCCTTGGACGATGGGGGACGAACGAGCACCGAGCCTCCTCGCCGGCAACCGGGCGGACAGCCCAGGGGACATGCGACGGCTCCGCCTGCGCGAAGTGACGGTTCTTGGGGAAGGCCTCTTGGTGACCTACGAACCTGCGCAGAAAGGGGGAGGGACGGTGGAGGGTCGTGGAGGATAGTTCACGCTTCCTCTGCGACCACATGCTGGGGACGCTCGCTCGGTGGCTGCGACTCTTGGGGTACGACACCGTCTACCCGGAGGCCTTGCACGATGACGAACTCGCAACCCTTGCCGAGCGCGAGGAACGCGTGCTGCTTACCAGGGACAGGGACCTGGCCGCTCGAAGCCGCGTGAGCGCGCTCTACGTTGTGAGCGACGATTTGGATGCGCAGATTCGTCAGGTTCTGACGGAGCTCGCGCCTGAGGCGGGTGAACCCATGAGCCGGTGTTCCGTGTGCAACGGAGTTCTGACCGAGGCCTCGCGGGAGGCGGTAAGACAGGCGGTCCCCGCAGGCGTCTGGGAGCGACACGAGCGTTTCTGGCGGTGTCCTTCGTGCGGCAGACACTACTGGCGCGGGACCCACTGGGAGCGCATGCGGCCGAAGATCGAGGAGTATATGTCCCTCGTTGCGCCGGCCCGGGAACGGGCGCCGTCCAAAGCCTGATAAGGCGGCCCCGGATTGCTGGAAAGGTCTCCCGGATGGACGGGTTACTGGTTCTCGAAGACGGACAGGTTCTGAGGGGACCCGCATTTGGAACGGGGGACACCGTCTTCGGGGAGCTCGTTTTCAACACGAACATGACGGGCTATTGCGAGGCCCTGACGGATCCTTCCTACAGCGGCCAGATTCTGCTGATGACCTACCCGCTGATTGGGAACTACGGGGTGGACCCGGGGACCCTGGAATCCGATCGAATCCAAGCTACGGGTTTCGTCGTCCGAGAGCTGTGGCGGGGACCCACCCATCCCAGCTCCGAGAAAGGTGTAGACGCCTTTCTCCGGGAAGAGGGGATTCCCGGGATCGAGGGGGTGGATACTCGCCACCTCACCATCACCACGCGCCTCCATGGTACCCTGCGAGCAGCCCTCTCCACCGAAGGAGCGGATGCGGACGAACTCCTGAAGGAGGTTCGCGCCCGACCCTACCCTGACGTCCACAACCTCGTGGGTCGGGTCAGCTGCGAGCGGCCGATCCGTTTCGAAGGAGAGGACAGTCGCCGCTTCGCCGTGCTGGATTGCGGCGTGAAGGGCAGCATCATCGAATGCCTGCGCGCCCACGGAGAGGTCGTCCAGCTACCCTACGACACTTCGCCCGATTCGATACGCGAACTCGAGCCGGACGGACTTGTGGTCTCCAACGGGCCCGGGGACCCCGCCCATCCTGCAATGATGTCGACGGTGGTGCCCACCCTGAAGGAGCTAGCGGAAGAGATGCCGATCCTGGGCATATGCCTGGGCCATCAGCTCCTTGGCCTCGCCTTTGGGGCGGAGACCTACAAGCTCAAGTTTGGCCATCGAGGGGGGAACCAGCCCGTCCAGGAGGTCGGACAGGGTCGAGTCCTGATGACCTCTCAGAATCACGGATTCGCCGTCCGGGAGGAGACCCTCCGGGACGAGCTGGAGGTCACCCACCTCAATCTCAACGATGGGACGGTGGAGGGATTTCGGCACCGGGAGCTTCCCTTGCTCTCAGTGCAGTACCACCCGGAGGCGAGCCCGGGTCCCCACGACAGCCGCTACCTCTTCCACGACTTCGTGAAGGAGGTCGACGCGTTTGGGGGAGCCCCCCGGAGGTGAGGACCGTGCCTAAGCAGGAGGGACTCCGGAAGGTCATGGTCATCGGCTCCGGTCCGGTCGTGATCGGACAAGCGGCCGAGTTTGACTACGCCGGGAGCCAGGCTTGTCGTGCCCTGCGGGAGGAGGCCATCGAGGTTGTGCTCGTGAACTCCAACCCGGCCACGATCATGACAGACCCCGACATGGCAGACGCCGTCTACCTGGAGCCCCTGGAGGTAGGCTTCCTCGAACGCATCCTCGCGAAGGAACGACCCCAGGCGCTCCTGGCAGGCATGGGGGGCCAGACGGCCCTCAATCTCGCTTCTGAATTGGCCGAACGGGGGGTCCTGAAACGATATGGCGTCGAGCTCCTCGGTACCACCCTGTCGGCTATCGAGACCTCGGAGGACCGGCAGGCTTTCGCGGCCCTCATGGAACGGATTGGAGAACCCATTCCTCAAAGCTTCGCGTGCGAGAGCTTGGAGGAGGCTCAGCGAGCCGTCACGGAGCTGGGCGGTCTCCCCGTCATCATCCGGCCCGCGTACACCCTCGGGGGCACGGGCAGCGGCATCGCCTCGACCGCCGAGGAACTGGAGCGAATTGCCTCAATCGGCCTCTCGTATTCCCGCATCCATCAGGTTCTCGTGGAGGAGTGCGTCCTCGGGTGGAAAGAGTATGAGTACGAGGTCATGCGGGACCGGTCGGATAACTGCATCACCATCTGCTCCATGGAGAACCTGGACCCGATGGGGTTCCACACGGGGGAGAGCATCGTGGTGGCCCCCGCGCAGACCCTCCGGGACCGGGACCACCAGGTCCTCCGCAGCGCCGCCCTGCGCATCATCCGCGCCCTGGGGATCGCCGGCGGCTGCAACATTCAATTCGCGGTCCACCCCGAGACCTACGAATATCGGGTCATCGAGGTGAACCCCCGGGTGTCCCGGTCATCCGCCCTCGCTTCGAAGGCCACGGGCTACCCCATCGCCCGCATCGCCGCCAAGCTGGCGGTGGGCTTCCGTCTGGATGAAATCCCCAACAGCGTGACACGCAAGACCCGGGCCTTCTTCGAGCCCTCCTTGGACTATGTGGTCACCAAGATTCCCCGCTGGCCCTACGACAAGTTCCCCCACGCGGAGCGGGTGATCGGCACCCAGATGAAGTCGACCGGAGAGGTCATGGCCATCGGGCGGAGCTTCGAAGAGTCCCTTCTCAAGGCGATTCGTTCCTTGGAGGTGGGGAAGGAAGGGCTCGAGCCTGAGGAATGGGACGACGCAGGGCTGGAGGAGGAACTGATCCGGCCGACGGACAAGCGGGTCTTCGCGATCGCCGAGGCGTTTCGACGAGCGTGGGACCTCTCACGCCTCGCCAACCTGACTCGATGGGACCCGTTTTTCCTGACGCGAATACGCCGACTCGTTGAGCTGGAAGCCCGAATTCGGGCCGGACCCACGAAGTCGGTCATCCGTCGGGCCAAGGCGACGGGCTTCTCGGATCGTTATCTCGCCAGCATAAGCGGACTGTCCGAGGGAGAGGTGGAGGCACTTCGCGGCCGCGCCGCGTTCAAGGTCGTGGACACCTGCGCCGGGGAGTTCGAGGCCACCACGCCTTACTTCTACTCCTGCCACGAGGAGACCACGGAGGCGGAACCCCTGTCCGGATCCAAGGTCCTCATCGTCGGGGCGGGACCCATCCGGATCTCCCAGGGCATCGAGTTCGACGGCTGTTGCGTCCACGGGGTCATGGCCTTGCGCGAGGAGGGGTACGCCGCCCTCCTGATCAACAACAACCCCGAGACCGTCTCCACCGACTTCGACATCTCCGACCGCCTCTACTTCGATCCTCTGACCCTGGAGGACGTCCTGAACGTCGTCGAGTTCGAGGAGCCGGAGGGGATCATCCTCCAATTCGGCGGGCAGACCTCAGTCAACCTGGCGATCCCGCTTCAGCGCGCCCTTGAGAAGCGCGGCCTCCCGAGCCGTATCCTCGGCACCTCCCCCGATTCCATGGACATGGCAGAGGATCGGGCCCGCTTCTCGGAACTTCTCGAGACCCTCGGCATCGACCAGGCCCCCTTCGCCACCGGCTTCTCCTTCGAGGAGGTCCGGGAGATCGCCGCCCGTATCGGCTATCCGGTCCTCGTACGGCCCTCCTACGTCCTGGGCGGCCGGGGGATGGAGATTGTCCACGGGGAGGAGGACCTGGAACGGTTCATGATCCGGGCCCACGAGGTGTCCAGCGAACACCCCATCCTGGTGGACAAGTTCCTGACCCACGCCATCGAGGTGGACGTCGATGCGGTCTCGGACGGACACGATGTCTTCATTGGCGGCATCGAAGAGCACATCGAGGAGGCGGGGGTCCACTCCGGAGACGCAGCGTGCGTCCTCCCGCCTCAGACGCTCTCGGAGGATGTCCTTGAGCGTATTCGACAGATCACGCGTCGGCTTTGCGAGGCGCTGCAGGTGGTCGGGCTTATCAACCTCCAGCTTGCCGTCAAGGACGGTCGCGTGTACGTTCTGGAGGCCAACCCCCGTGCGAGTCGCACCGTTCCCTTCGTTTCCAAGGCGACCGGCATCCCCCTGGCCAAGGTGGCCACGAAGGTCATGCTAGGGAAGACGCTGAGGTCGCTCGGATACACGGGGGAGGCCGCCGTGGAGCACGTCGCCGTGAAGGCACCGGTGTTCCCCTTCCAGAAGATTCCTGGAATCGATGCCATCCTCGGTCCGGAGATGAAGTCCACGGGAGAGGTCATGGGCCTCGATGTGGACGTGGGACGCGCCTATTACAAGGCCATGGTGGCGGCAGGGAGCCGTCTCCCGATGGAAGGGGCCGTGTACATGACGGTTCGGGACGAGGACAAAGAGGCCATCGCCGGTATCGCCGATCGATTTGTGGGGCTCGGGCTAAAAATCTATGCGACCCGTGGGACGGCGACCTCGCTGCGTGTGCACGGCCTTCCGGTGGAGACCGTCTACCGGATTAGCGAAGGCCGCAGTCCGGACGCCATCGGCTTGATGCGCGGAGGGCAGGTGGACCTAATCGTGAACACCCCCACCGAGAGCCGCGGGGCGCGTCGGGACGGCTACATGATGCGCAGGCTGGCCGTGGAGCTCAACATTCCTTTCATCACGACCGTGCAGGCCGCCCGGGCCGCAACGGAAGCCATCGCCCGGGCCAAAGAGGGCGGGTTCACTTTGAAGCCCCTGACAGAATACGCGCCCCCCCCCGCGTAGTCCCTGATGGAAGGA